>NZ_JBNPLL010000013.1:0-59301 GCF_050313455.1 Collinsella sp. SGI.180 | reverse complement strand
TCGTGGTCACCGTCTTAGTCGCGGACGCGGGCTTTTGTGTGGGATTCGTCGACGGATTCGCAGCTGGCTCGCCGGTAGCGGGGGCGGTGCCAGGGGCGGACGGACCATCGCCCGGCACATCGGGCCCGCCGGTCTCCCCCGCCGGCGCCGTGGCATCCACGGGCTCGATCGTCACATGCGCTGCCACGGACCCGTCGGCATCCGCCACGCCGCCTGCGCCAAAGGCCCCGCCCGCGGGCGCCACAAAGCGAGCGGATGCAAGCGACCCGCCCAGGCAGGCGACGCCGCCGTTGGCGCCCGACGCATCCAGCCAGGACGCATCGACGGTAAGCTGCCCGGCCGTGCCACCGCCAGCAGCCCCGCCCAGCAGACACACGCCATAGGCGCACAAGCCCGCCCCGGAGCCCGCGCCCGCGGCGACAACGCGCCCAGCGCGGCGAACGGCAAGACCGTCCGCGATCACGCCGGCCACCTGCGCATCTGCGATGTCGGCACCGTCGGCCCGCGCCTCAACCTTGCAGCCGTCCACCGCGAGCGTCCCCGACACGTAGATCCCGCACTGCGAGCCCGTGGCCACCAGCGATCCGGCTCCGCAGAGCGTCAGATCGCCCCACACCTCCATGCCGCAACGCGAGATGTCCACGTCGAGCGCGCTCGTCTCGACAACAGTGTTCTGCCCGGTCAGCGTCACCACCAGGTCGCCGTCCACGCCGATGGCCTCGCCCTCGTAGCCGTTAAGCTCCAGGTGGTCGGCAGCGGTCCAAGCCCACCCGGGACCCGACGCGCCCGGCTCGTAGTACGTGGCGCCCGCGATGAACAGGCTCTCCGCGCCCGCGGCATAAGAAGGCCCGCCCAGCAAAACGCATAGGCAGGCCATGACAGTAAACAGGATGTAGTGACGGCTAGTGTGGAACGCGGCAGCAAACATAACCGCTCCGATCTTCGCAAGAGCCAATGGAAGCTGCTCCGGCAAATTACCTGGTAGCAGCAGTTATTAGAGTAGCGAGATCGAACGAGTAGCGAACGAATTGCCTGTGAACGAATCCTGAAATTAGGTGTAAATCGTTTTGCCAGTCGGTGAAAGGAGGAATAACCTACGTCAGATATCTCTTCGTTTAAGCGTGTCCACCTCGGCATTTAAACCAAAAGCGTCGCCGGCGGGCGCTACAAAGCGTGTGGACACAAGGAAAACATCCATACACCCAACTTTAACATCTGCGCCACTCGCATCAAACCACGATGTGTTAACAGAAAGTCGACAACCGCTTGATTTATTCTAGGGCCAATATAATCTGCGATTTCTCGCCTACGTAAAGGCATTGCAGCAAGTCACTACGTGTCTAAAATCAGTCGCTTCAGTCGTTTAGTCCTAAGGCGACTGAAGCGGAGGAATCAATATGACAAAATGAAACAATCGATCTCGATGCCAAGATTTAGAGATAATTAGCTCATGCCTTCGTTAATCCAGGCGTTCATATCAGTCTTGACAACATCGCAGCTATAGCTTCCATAAGGCTCTACCGTAGACTTCGTAAACCAGCTTTTCGCATCTTGGTTTATTTCAACTTCACAATCAATGATATTAGAGTAGAAACATGAAGACATCCATATACGCTGACGTCCGTTTTTCTGTCCCCAGAAACTCAGCTTTGAGGCAGTTGACACGGCATCACCCATCCAAACGTGCGCATTAATGTCTACTCCTTTTCTACCTGCTTTCACAATATGGTCATGGCCAGTCGCTAGACCGATCCCTGCTTTGAGCTCATCAAGATTACGTTCGCGCAGAGTAGCATTTAACATTTTTAAGTATGTGTTGCACCAAACGGCCAGATTGAAAACGTCGTCAACGTCGTTTTTCTGCGGCGTTGTATAAATTGCATAAACACAATCGCCTCTAATGCCAATTTCTCTTAACGTGTCTTCATTTCGAAGAATTTCAATAAGCTCTGATGTGAAACAGCGTACAACCTTTGCTACGTATTCCTGGTCATCGAGAGCCATTAACTTTGTCGAATCTCTAATATCAATAAATATGGCAGAAACCCACGATAAATATGAGTTATCAAAGGTCAGGCTATCGCTTTTGGGCAATCTGTTATTTTCGATAACTGTTAATTCACTATCAAGAATTCCGTCAATTCTTTCTTTTCCCGCTCGATAGTCGTAATACACGATTAAAATGCGCCTCCAAAAATCTGAACCAAAGTGAGCATCGCAATAAAAACTAATAAGGAGATAATTGAGTACCGATTAAGGGCCATCTTTTTCTTTGCTATCTTGGAGTTGACGAGGATCTGGTTAATCAACTCGCTCCTTAAACTGCAACGATCAACTGAATCGAGATATTCTCTAGCGGAATCGAATGAGCTTATATCGCCATAATAGATATTCGAACATCTTGCTTCTTTAGAGTCTAGCCTAGGGAAGACCGATCCCGATACGGTTATCACCGTTAAGGAGGAGGCCAATCCGAGAAGAAAGACTACACAACAGTACGGACATCCTTCTTTTATCATTTGATTGATTTTGGTTAGAAATTCTCCATCAGACAGGGTGATTGTGACGACAACAGAAAGTAACGCGACAATGAAGGCATTCTTAGTATCTGCATCGCGAATATAGGCACTAGTTCTATCGAGAACCCATTTAAGGTCTTCATTGGAAAGCCCTGCGTTTTTCGTCGGCTTCGGCGGCCTGCACTTCGCTTTGCTGGAATTCATATAGTTCCTTTGGATTGATTTACCTTACAGCACTAATTAGATAAAACAAACCGATGTTGCAATCTGAACCATCATCAGTTGGGCACCAATTGGACTTGGTCGTATTTTCATTATTATAAACTTTTCTTTAAATTTGAAGAAAACACGTAGCGAGTTGTCCGCCGAGGACATCGAAGCAAATAACAAATGAGGGACAGAACCGCTGTAATTGATCCTGTCCCTCGTGTAGTTTTGAATATAAAGCTCGCGAATTATTCTTATCCCATTTGAACTTCAATTAAACTGAGAGCGCGGTCGCAGTTGGACAACGCTTCTTCTTTTGTCTTGCCGTTAGCAACAACTGAAGCAAAACGAGCAGAATCGTCCACTGCCTTGCTGTATCTTTGTCCAACAGTACCGTGAACTTCAACATGGATAACGCCTTCTGAATCCTTAGCGGATTCAATGCCATTCAATCCGCTAAGGACGCCTTCTCGAGCAGGGAGGAATTTGGTGGCTACGTATATGCCGCTATTGCTGAAGTTAAAATCATGCACTTTTTCACCCAACGCAACCTTAATCATGGTCTCTACCATATCGATTCCAGTTACGGAATTCCAAATTAGATGAGAAGTTATCCAGCCACCACCGAGTCGAGCTCCAAGCTCAACCATTTTGGGTCCTTCAGAAGTTAGCATCACTTCGGCATGCGCGACGCTGTTTTTAAGACCGACTGCAAGTACGGCTGATGACGCAACATCGGAGATTGCCTTTCGCTGTTCACAGCTTAAACTCGTCGGCTGGACATGCCCAATTTCAAAGAAATTCGGCGCACCTGATGTGAGTTTATCGGTTACTTGCAGAACGTGAGGAACGCCATCAGAAATGATAATCTCTACGCTAACTTCGGGGCCAGACATACATTCTTCGACGAGTACGTCGCCCGAAACGCCCGCAGCGGATGCAGTTTGAAGTGCTGACAAGAGAGTTTCCGGCGATGAAACCAAATTTACTCCCCTGCCCCCGGCGCTATCTGTGGGCTTGGTTATGATTGG
The DNA here is from genome assembly GCF_050313455.1 of Collinsella sp. SGI.180. Classification (NCBI taxonomy): domain Bacteria; kingdom Bacillati; phylum Actinomycetota; class Coriobacteriia; order Coriobacteriales; family Coriobacteriaceae; genus Collinsella; species Collinsella sp. SGI.180. The sequence continues at coordinate 55,544 of NZ_JBNPLL010000013.1, read as the reverse complement.
ATACGGGAAGGGGGGCACGAAAACATCCAGCTCGGCCTTCTTAGCCACAGCAAAAGCAGGATGAGCCACCCCCTCTTGTGCAAAGCATTTAATCATGCGTAATTTGTCAGTTGAATTGAGCGCCGCATCTACGGAATTGCCCGGCAGCCCCAACTCCTCGCAAAGACGAGCAACAGTGACAACGGAGGTGTCGCATGCACCGCTAGCAATGGCGTCAGGTTTAAACTCACGAGCGATTGCTAGCATCGCTTCGTAATCCCTAATAGAGCCTTGGAAAAACTCATCAGCAAGTGGGGCTGCAGGAGCCTGCTTGCTGATATCGGCCACGCCAACGTAAAGACCCATAGATTTGGCGCGTTCAATAACTGGTTTTTGGAAAACGGGACCGCCCAATAGAAGGATTTTCTTCATTTATGAACCTCCATAAATCTCACGCGCTCGCCACGTTCAAAAGAACCAATTGCTTCACAGGTAGCGCGCGTTATTTCTCTTTCAATACCGCCCTCACGCCGAAGGGCTTCTACGCCATCAGATCCCTCGCATACAGACTCAATCATTCTTAAAAAAGAAACCCACTCAAATCGAATTCCCTCTCCATCTAATTGGTAAAAATATCGACGGTTGTCAGATGGATTTTCATAGCGAATTTCAAAGTAGTCCGTTTTCCACCATGGAGCAGGAACATATACATAACCCTTGGTTCCCGATACAACAAGGCTACCCTCGGACTTGGCGCCGGCACCAACCTTTGCACTACCAACAGCGCCCCCATACTCGACGTTAATTCTCGAGAAGATATCGAAGGCCTTATCATTTGGATCACATAAGGAAGAAAACTGTACACGCTCGGGATTGGCGCCCAAAATTTGGAAAATCGGCAGCAATGCTGTTGGTCCCCAAGCTGTCATGCTGCTCCATGCGGTTTCATGACTCAATGAGTACGGCAATCGATTTGTGTTGAGATTAGTGCAAGTAGCATCAACAGATACAACGTCGCCAATGCGACCGCCCGCAACAAGCAACAACATGCGAACGTATGCTGTTGAATATGCAGTTCGAAGAGAGTCCATTAGCACTAGACCCAAATCGTCAGCTAAAGAAAACAACTCATCACATTCGTCTGCGCTTTTTGCAATCGGAGCTTCGCACATAACGTGCTTGCCCGCAATCAGCGCTTTTTTTACTTGACTATAGTGACAATTGGGATGGGAATGGATATAGACCAGGTCTACAGCGTTTAGCAATTCATCGTAATCATCTGTAATAAGCGGTACGCCTAGAGGACCTTTGCTTAGCAAGCTTCTATCTTTCGTACATATTGCAACGACTTCAAGTCCGTTTACAAGGCCGCATTCTGCATATACACGATTCATGTAGCCGGTGTATCCCACCAGTCCGCAACGTTTAATTTTTAAGCTGCGAATTTCAGTGGATGATACGCCGCTTGTACGTTCAAGATATTGAACCTTGCAATACTCATTTAGATAATCGAAATGCCCTACCCAGTCAGAGCCTACAGTGAAAATATCCACGCCATAGCGCTTGATATCATCAATTTTTTGACCCTCATACTCTTCGACAATTATCTTGTCGGCAATACCCGTGGCCCTTACTGCAGCAATGCGCTCCTCGAGTGGTTGCTGTACGTTAATCTTGCCACGTTGCTTGTCGAAGTCGTCAGAAGTGACACCCACGATTAGATAGTCGCCTAAGGCTTTTGCCCGCTTCAAAAGACGAATATGACCGCGATGAAGATGATCATATGTGCCATAGGTGATGACCTTCATCATAACTAGACTTCCTCGCGGAGATTAGGTGCCAGACGCCCGCAGGCATCGACAAGCGCCGCAACTAGAAGCGCATTATCGGACAGCTTATGCTCGCCGATATGACCAACCCTGAACGAGGAATTGGCCTTCTTCCCGCCGTTAGGACACAACCAGATACCGTACTCATCTTTGAGCATGGCGAACAATGCCTTAGCCCCTACTTTCGGGCTCTCGATATAGGTCACAGCATTTGAAGGAGAAGCCAACCGCATTTTAAAGGGCAGGCCGGATGATAAGATCCTATCGCGGAAGTCCTTAGCCACATTAGCGCATCGTGCAACTTCAGGTTCTGCACCGCCAGCTGCATCGATGAAGGAAAGTCTTTCATGGATCTGTAAAAGAGTTGTAACCGCAGGGGTAAACGGAGTTTGCCCACGCTCCTGATTTTTTAGCAAATCGTAAATACTCAGATACATGCAGGGCTGCTTTATTGTGCAAGCCCTCTCAACAGCATCAGGCGAGAGAACCATGGGTGCCACGCCTGGAGGGCAAGCTAGAGCTTTCTGGGCGTCGGTAATAAGCACGTCAGCCCCCATACGCGTCATGTCAAACGGGTCAGCTAAAAATGAACTGATACCGTCTACAATCAAGAAAAGGCCATGTTCACGACAGTAGCGACCAATAAGGTGGGCGTCATAAAGTACGCCCTGCGAAGTCTCGCCCAAATTCACGAGGAAAGCAGTGCAGTCCTCGGCGTCAATTGTTTCCAAATCAGCCTCAGTGAGGGGTTCACCGGGAACGAGTTCGATGGCAACGTTGTCAATGTCATGCAGTTCCAGCATGGAACGGAATCTGTGTCCGAAGCTGCCTCCGTCGACGACAATTGCCTTATCGGATTTAGGATCCAGTAGACCCATGATGGACGCTTCCATTGCACCAGTGCCCGAACAAGTAGGAAATATCGCGCGCGAACCTTCGGGGGCGTTAGCCAGACGGCAAAGAAGCTGCTCGTTTTCAAGCATGGTTTGCGAAAATTCCGGGGTGCGGAAATAAGGGGTATCTAGGGAGCCGATTGCCCTAACGTTATCAGAAGAGGCCACGGGCCCCACAGCGAAATTAAGCATTATTCATTTCCTCTCGTTACATTTTGGTTATAGGAGGCAGTAGTTAAACTCGCCACGCTTTTAGACAATGAGTTTGACGCTGAGTTTCAGGTGGCAGCTGCATATAGTCGCCGTATAGTTTGGTAAGGAATTCGTCCCAACAGCCCATACAGGGAAGCAAATGTCCCTCAAATTCCAAGGTTACGGTCTTTTCGTATGCGTTCTTGGGAAGACTCCAGAACTTGCCCCCACTTCCTACGAAACAGCCGACTCTCTCCGCGTTTTCGTAACCGGGATTGGATGCTGCCTCGGAGATTGCGGAAAGCATGCGTTCCTGTGGTTTGCCTAGTCTAAAGAGGGTGCCTCCGACAACCTTGATGAATTTTCGAATACCATGCTCAGGCTGGTGGTTTACCGAGGCCCATATATTCTGCCTAGTTGCATTATGTACACGCTTCCAGACCATCTCGGCCTCGGAATCATTTGAAGGCAGCCCGTCAGTCGGGAATATGTCGATCCAAAGCATTTCATCCACTGAACCCTCGTATGAGGGCTCCTGAGCACGTATCGCATCGGTGCAGAGCTTTGAAAAACCGTAAGCGAACCTACTGTTCTTTGCGTTTATTATATGCATGCCCTCGGGCAGTTCACTCTGAATTGATAGCAAACGCTCGTAGTCCGGTCTCGGCATATTAACGTCCAAATCGTCGTCCCAAGGAATAAATCCTTTGTGGCGAACAGCGCCCAACAGAGTTCCCGAATCAAGGGAATAACGGAGTTCATGTTCTTTACAGAAAGTATCGAACTTCAGCAGCATTTCTAACAGCTCGTATTGGAGCTCGTCAAGGGTCAGGTACTTGAAATCGCTCTCTATTGCATCAGGCATGGCCATCCTCCTTACCGAGCAGCACGGGCAGTGCGTAATAAAACCTAATTCCGAACAGAAGGGCCTCAGTAAGGCAGCGAATGAGACAGATTGCATGAAGATCCGTTATGCCAACGAGAGAGACAAATAGAAGCACGGCAATACAAAACAGGGCACTAACCACGGTAGATTTCGTGACCTCTGCTACTTTGCCGACAGCACCCAATACAGGCCAGCCGAAAAGCATTCCAAAGAAACTGAAGAAAAGTAGCGGACTCACCCATACGAGCACCCATGAGCCAACGAGATACTGTTCTCCACCCAGCACAAGCATGATGAAATTAGAAAGCAGACAGAAGGCAACCGTGCCGACCAGGACGACGGGCAATGCAAGAAGACTAAGCTTCTTCGCAAAGCGATAGTCACCGCTATTCACCATATGGGGGTACAGGCTATTTACGATAGGAGAGTAAAGAGACTGGACCGCCGACACGGCAGTCATGGAAAGAGACCAGTATGCCACCTGTGCCGCATCGGTCACGACCACACCAATGAGCAGCGTCGTGAATCCAGAGAAAACGCTGGCAGCCATGTTCGAAAAGCAGTACAAGCCCGAGGTTTTTAACTCTAACAGCGCTTCACGTAGCTCAACGCATTCAATGGTCGTGCCGAAGCATCGTTTCGCCGATGCAAACGACCATGCGAGTGCCACACCGTTCGAAATGATGTCGAGCACTGGCACCCACATGATATCGGTCATCGAGTGCACCAGGACAAACGTAGAAATGGTCGAAATGCTCTTTGAAACCAGGAAGCGCGTGGTGATAGGCCCCATCCTCTCGTGTCCCTGAAACAAAAAGTCGGGAACGAGTCCTTTTCCGCACACTGCTATGAAGGCCAGAAATACATAAGGGAGATTGCTCTGTGTCAGAGGTAGGAAAGAGGCAACGATCATCACAGCTACTCCTGCGATAACACATAGAAGTAGCCTCGCCTCAGTAACGGCGCCTATAACACGGTTCTCCTCGCCCACCGAGCATGCCTTTGCAATGCGCTTAGTGCCCGAAAGGTTAAAACCGAAGTCGACAAAAACCTGCGCAAAGGACATGAAGGAAACAACGTAGGCGTAGAGCGCGTACCCCTCCGGTTCAAGAACGCGCGTAAGGTATGGAAGCGTGATGAGCGGGAACAGATACTTAACGATTTGCAGCCCGTACTGCCAGACAGTGTTTTTGTAGAAAGACTTATGTGACTTTACTGATGACATAAAGCTCCATTAACGCTTAGAGTTTTTTGAAAGTGAGTCTTGGATCGGAGAACCATAAGCCGCGTCGAGTCCGCTCGCCTGCATCTGTCTATCGAGCCAAAACAGAAGCAGAGAACACAGCAGGCAAAGCAACAACCCGCGAGTAATCTGCGATGGCGAATAAAGAATCCATCTGAAGCACGACGTGGAAACATACATAGAAACGATGCCGATTGCAGGTGTAAGCAGCACTCTTGACGGGGGATTTACCACTTCGCAAGCTTTGCTGATAAACCTGATGATGACCGAAACGTAAAACGAAGCAACAATTACGCCAATAGGCCCCAGATAAAACTGGAAGAATACGGGGAGCACGCCACCGAAGCAATGATAGAAATACGGAAGCGTCAGGTTCGCAAGGTTGCACATAGGAACAGAGCCGCCTAAAACCACTGACTTGGCCCATTGACCGAAAAGTCTTAGATGCTCAGCGCGAGGTATTATTCCGCCGTACAATATAAAGGTAACGGATGTATGCCATGAAGAATAGGCAGTATCCCACGTAAAGCCGCGAGAAAGTGAATCACTTAAAGCTTCAAGATAGTCGCTCAGGCCAGCATGCGCGAGACCGGTGCGAATTGCCCCCAAAAGGGTAAACGCCAAAAGCCCAAAGACAATCGCCGAAACAAATACCTTTGTACTCGTTTTTTTATTTAACGTGCAGAAAAAAAGGATAAGCAACAATTGCAGTGCCGTTACACGCCCGCCATAAACAATGTTCTGTAAAGCATAGAGTCCAAGCAGAACAGAGAAAGTTACTATCCACCCTTTGTGACTACCAGCAAAATAATATCCAAGCAAAAACAAAATCATTGAATACTCGTAGAGTGCAGAAGGAGATCCCCTGTCTTCGCCTATCGCATCGGGACGCCCAAACCCAAACACCAGAATTAAGCCGAGTACAATAAGTAACACGACCTCGAACACAGCATTGCAACGCGCGCTTCCAACTAACGATTGTCCTTCCCCAAAGGGCACAATACGATCAGGCATAAACAGCAGCAGGCACGAGATGAAGAGAAGCAGTGCGGAAAGTGCAACTCCAGCTTCGGGCGTGCTGCGGTACCTCGTGAACACGGTAGTCAATAGCGGCGACAAATAATTAACGAACAAAATGCTGTAGCAAAGATAGGCAAATACAATACCCACAAGTAAAAGTAGCCTGTTGTTGCGAACGTGAATAAGAAAGGCGCAGGACAACACAAGGGCAGCCACGGCCAACAAACCATTAGGCACAACAGCCGCATAACCGAGAACACTTAAGAGCACGCCCGTTACTGAAAGTGCGTATCGCAGGAGCCAAGCAGCAGAAAATGCCATAGCTACCAAGCTCCTAAGAGCGTGTTGGGCCTCTGCGGGATACTTGCACGAGGACGACCAAAAGCTCCTGATCCCACCCGAGTCCAATGCAGGGACTGCGGCAATGTAAGCCACTTTAACCACGAGGGGCGCCCCCCGCGCTTAGCCACTACGCCTGCAAGAATGGTTCGGGATCCAAGGCATAGGACAAGACAGAACGCAAAAGCAGCAGCATACCCAACACTAAACGCGAAAGTGAACAATAGATCGCCACGCATCATAATTTGTCTGGCTTCGGCATCGGCGATCATAGACGCCGTAAGAAACAGCAGCATATGCGCCAAAACAAGAGCAAGTAATATTGAAAAATGAGATACGCGAACGCTTTTGTGTCTCGTTTGTACTGCAGTGCCCGTCACGCCTTCGCTCCTAATCTATTAATTAATGCAAGACCTTGCTCGTATCCCTTCACAGCATGAGAATCCGTACGACGCAACGTTTCCCGGCAGCCGCCGGTATCGTAGGTCACCACGCAGGTTCCGCAAGCCTCGGCCTCAAGGTTTACCGTGGGGAAGTTGTCCTCGGTCGTTGGGTTGAAAAACACATCAGCGGTCGAGTAGATGCCCGCGAGTTCCTCACGTGAGTCTGTGCGAGTTAGACCCACGATGCCCTCGGGCATCTCCTTAATCTGTTTCTCAGAGAGCCCCACGAGCACGATGGCGAATTTGCCAGAATCCAACTCCCCCGCCAGCCGTACAAAGTCAGCAAGGCCTTTACGCTCAGTCCATGGACTCGCTACGCCCAGAATCATGAAACGATTGCCGATGTTGTAGCGCTCGCGAAAATTGCTCGGTGTGGGCTTGAACACATCGATGTCGATGGTGTTGTGACGCACCTCGACGGGATAACCCTTCAAGAAGCTCTCCCCTACCAGGTTGGCAAGCCACTGCGAGGGCGTAATCAACTTCATACGCTCAGCGGGCACCTGATTGAAGACACGTTTCTTCTGCTCGAAGTTCCACGAGCAAGACAATTTGGAGTACGTCTTGGGATATGTATAGAGTTGCGAGCAAGGCTTTGAGTACGCGCAGCGGTCTTTCCACTGCGCACACTTCACATATGTGAAGTGTGCGCAGTGGCCCGTGAATGCCCAACAGTCGTGCAGGGTCCATTCGACCCTGCAATCGTGTTTTGAAAGCCACTCGAAAAGCATCTCGACATTGACGTAGTAGCCATGCAGGTTATGCAGATGCACTATATCAGGCTTAATCTCATCAAGTCGAGCAAGAAGACGTTTCGTAGCGTTTTTGCTATGAAAACCCGCCCTACCATCTATGCGAGTCTGAAGCACGTCGAGCTTAACCTCTGCATCAGAGGCAAACTTCATTTCGTTCGGCTTTTCCGCCTCGCGGCCACGACCCCAGAACACATAGGATTCTTCGCCGGCAGCCAGAAGCTCTCGGTGCTCCTTCATCATAATGCCGCCGGTCGAGCCGTTCGGCACGGTGTTTATGTGGGCATAGACCGTCACTACAGGCTCTTCCTCCACACCATCTTGTTGACAACACCGGTGTAGCTCTGGATGATCTTGACCACCTTGGTGGACACGGTCTCGTCGGCGTAGTCGGGAACGGGCGCCTCGGGAAGCGAACCCTCCGCGTCGAGCTCGACGGCCGTGTGGACGGCCTGAAGCAGGCCGCGCTCGCTGATGCCGGCGAGCGTGAAGCAGGCCTTGTCCAGGGCCTCGGGGCGCTCGGTGGAGGTGCGGATGCACACCGCCGGGAACGGGTGCCCGACGCTCGCGAAGAAGCTGGACTCCTCGGGCAGGGTGCCGGAGTCGGACACCACGGCGAAGGCGTTCAACTGCAGGCAGTTGTAGTCGTGGAATCCCATGGGCTCGTGCATGCGCACGCGCGGGTCGAGCTTGAAGCCGGTGGCCTCCAGGCGCTTGCGGGAGCGCGGGTGGCAGGAGTACAGGATCGGCATGTCGTATTTCTCCGCCAGCGCGTTGATCGCGGTGAACAGGCTCGTGAAGTTCGCCTCGGTGTCGATGTTCTCCTCGCGGTGGGCGGAGAGCAGCATGTACTTCTTCGGCTCCAGGCCGAGCTCGGAGAGGACGTCGGATGCCTCGATCTTCTCCAGGTTGGCGCGAAGGACCTCCGCCATGGGCGACCCCGTGACGTAGGTGCGCTCCGGGGCGCAGCCGGTATCCTTGAGGTAGCGGCGTGCGTGCTCGGAGTATGCCAGGTTGACGTCGGAGATCACGTCGACGATGCGGCGGTTGGTCTCCTCGGGCAGGCACTCGTCCTTGCAGCGGTTGCCCGCCTCCATGTGGAAGATGGGGATGTGCAGGCGCTTGGCCGCGATGGCGGACAGGCAGCTGTTGGTGTCGCCCAGGATCAGAAGGGCGTCGGGCTGCACCTGCACCATGAGCTTGTACGAGGCCGCGATGATGTTGCCCACCGTCTCGCCGAGGTCCGCGCCCACGGCGTCCAGGTAGACGTCGGGGTCGTCCAGCGACAGGTCGCGGAAGAAGATGCCGTTGAGCGTGTAGTCGTAGTTCTGCCCGGTGTGCGCCAGCAGGCAGTCGAAGTGGCGGCGGCACTTCTTGATGACCTCTGACAGTCGGATGACCTCGGGGCGGGTGCCCACGATGATCAGCAGCTTCAGGCGGCCGTCGTCCCTGAATGCGATATCGGAATAGTCCTTGCCCATGCGGCTAGACCTCCTCGTAGTAGGTGTCGGGGCTCTCGGGGTCGAAGGGCTCGTTCGCCCACATGACCGTCACGAGGTCCTCGGTGTCGGACAGGTTGGTGATGGAGTGCGTGTAGCCGGGGATCATCTCGACCACGCGCATGTCGGAGCCGCTCACGACGTACTCGTCGACGGGGAACGGGTTTCCATCGGAGTCCTCCCCCACCTTCCTCAGCTTGACGGAGGCGGTGCCGGAGACCACCAGGAACCTCTCCCACTTGCTCATGTGCCAGTGGTTTCCCTTGGTGATGCCGGGCCTGGACACGTTGATGGAGACCTGCCCGCGCTCAGGCGTGCGCAGGAACTCCGTGAACGAGCCGCGCGCGTCCACGTTGGGCCTGAGGCCGTAGGCGAAGTTGCCCGGCTCGTAGTAGGACAGGAACGTGCTCCAGAGCTTCTTGGAGAAGGAGCCCTCGGAAAGGTCGGGCACCGTGAGCGTCTCGCGGCTGTCGCGGAAAGCGCCCAGCAGGTAGACGATCTCGCCCAGGGTCTTCACGTCGGTACCGGGGACGTAGCAGAACTCCTCGCCCTCCACGCGCTCGAGCCCCTCGTAGCCGCAGCGGTGCTCCTGACCCAGCAGGGCGCCCAGCATCTCGCCGACCAGGTCGTCGATGTAGAGGAGCTCCAGCTCCACGCTGGGGTCGTTCACGGTGTAGGGACGTCCGTTGGCGATGGCGTCGCAGAAGGTGGCCACGGCGGAGTTGTAGCGCGGGCGGCACCACTTGCCGTAGAGGTTGGGGAAGCGGTAGATGAGCACCGGCGCCCCCGTGCGCTCCGAGTACTCGCGGAACAGGCCCTCCCCCGCGAGCTTGGACTCGCCGTATACGGAGCCCTCGAAGCGGCCGGAGAGGCTCGCCTGCGCGGAGCTGGAGAGCATGACGGGGCACGTGTTCCCGTGGCGCTCGAGCGTCTCGAGCAGCGTGGAGGCGAACCCGAAGTTGCCCTCCATGAACTCGGACTGGTCCTTGGGGCGGTTGACGCCGGCCAGGTTGAAGACGAAGTCGGCGCGGGAGCAGTACGCATCTAGTTCCTCGGGAGTCGAGTCGACGTCGTACTCCATGACCTCGAGGGGAAGGAGAGGCTGATACTTGGCGCGGCGGTCCTTGCCGTCGCGGATGTTCTTCAGCGCGCAGCAGAGGTTCCTCCCGACGAAGCCCCTCGCGCCGGTGACGAGGACGCGCACCCTACTGCACCGCCTCGTGCTCGCGGCCCTCGAGCGCCAGCTGTACGTACTCGGCGGTCTTGATCTTGGCGATGGTGCCCTCCACGTCGAGCCTCTCGGTGTTGTGGGAGGTGTAGGACTCGTCGGCCTGGGTCTCCACCTCGCCGTCGACGACGAACTTGTCGTAGTTCAGGTCGCGCGAGTCGCAGGCCACGCGGTAGTAGCCGCCCATGTCCTCGGCGCGCAGGCGCTCCTCGCGGGTCATGAGGGTCTCGAAGAGCTTCTCGCCGTGGCGGGTGCCGATGATCTGAGTGCCCACGCGGCCGAATACCTCCTGGACGGCCTCGGCGAGGTCGCCGATGGTCGACGCCGGCGCCTTCTGGATGAACAGGTCGCCGGGGTTGGCGTGCTCGAAGGCGAACTGCACCAGGTCCACGGCCTCGTCCAGGTTCATGAGGAAGCGGGTCATGTTGGGGTCGGTGACCGTCAGCGGCTCGCCCTTGCGGATGCGGTCGATGAACAGCGGGATGACGCTGCCGCGCGAGCACATGACGTTGCCGTAGCGGGTGCAGCAGATGGTGGTGCGGCCGGCGCCGTTGCGGGCGTTGGCGTAGATGATGGACTCCATCATGGCCTTGGACTTGCCCATGGCGTTGATGGGGTAGGCGGCCTTGTCGGTGGACAGGCACACGACGCGGTCGACGCCCTCCTCGATCGCGGCGTGCAGCACGTTGTCCGTGCCGATGACGTTGGTGCGCACGGCCTCCATGGGGAAGAACTCGCAGGAGGGCACCTGCTTGAGGGCGGCGGCGTGGAAGATGTAGTCCACGCCGTGCATGGCGTCGCGCACGCTCTGGGCGTTGCGGACGTCGCCGATGAAGAAGCGCACCTTGGAGGCGAGCTCGGGCGACTTCTCCTGCAGGCGGTGGCGCATGTCGTCCTGCTTCTTCTCGTCGCGCGAGAAGATGCGGATCTCGGCCAGGTCGGTGTTCATGAAGTGCTTGAGCACGGTGTTGCCGAACGAGCCGGTGCCGCCCGTGATCATGAGGGTCTTACCAGTGAACGTACCGCCGCAGTTATTCATTTTTGCCATCCTTCATAGCCTGAAGCTCCTTCTCGAGAATCGTGTAGAAGCTGTCTTTTGCAAAATGCTCTTCGTAATATCGCCTGCCGCGCTTACCCATCTCTTCGCGCTGGCTGGGCGTCATATCGGCAAACTGCCTGCAAATAGAGGCAAGACCTTCTGGATCCTCCGGATCACAGCACAAGCCACATCCAGCCTCTTCAATTACATGGCGGGCTTCGCCGGTCACAGTGCCCAAAATGGGCCGTCCAGCCGCCATATAGGAAGTAACTTTTCTGGGGAGCGTATAGCCAAGAATTGAATTGTTAGCAAAAGTGGCAACCATCGCGTCGCTTGAGCCGTAGAACGACGGCATATCTGCCAAAGGATGGCGCCCATGGAATTCAACGCACGAAGCACCAATCTCACTCTTATATTTCTTAAGAGTCTCAAGTTCAGATCCCGAACCCACAACGTGCAGTGCAAATCTCGGGTCGCCTTCAAGATAGTGACCGGCTTCCACAAATGTATTCACTGCCTGAGCAATTCCGACGTTGCCAGCGAACGTTAGATTTACTTTTGCGGAATCATACTCCGAACGCTTAGGAGCCTCTTCATTGAAGATATCCTCTGCATATTGCGGAAGATAAACCGTATCGCGATCCATTTTGAGAACAGACTTAAAGTAGTCGCTAAAGTTTCTCGACGTAACAGCCAAAACGGTGGCAGCGTTGTAAATCTTGCGAGAAACCCGTGCATAGCCTTTAAAAATGAGGGACGTACGCTTGATGTTGCCAACAGTCAGACTTTCGGGCCAGAGATCTTGACACCACAAAAGAACAGGCACGTTATGCTTTTCACCGTATGCAAGTGCAGGTCTTGCCATCATAACGGGTGAAGTCTGGAACGAAAGGACAACGTCATACTCTGCATTCATCCTAAGAGCTTCTTTAGTAGCCCTAGAGCTAAAGCTGTAGTAATTGATCACTCGCTGCCAAATTTCACGTCCACGAGGAATAATTTCAACACGTCTAATATGAACGCCGTTGCGCTCCTGACTGCCGCGAGCACCGCGCTCATAACCAGGATAGATATCGCCATCAGGATAATTTGGGGTGCCAGTGAGCACCGTAACCTCATGGCCCATGGCGGCAAGTCCCTCACAGACATCGGCAATAGCAAACGGCTCAGGCCAATAATGCTGGCTAACAGCCAAAACGCGCAGAGGACGCTCAGTCTTAAATGAGGGGCCAGCAGACACCTTATCGGCATCAACCGCACCAACAAGTGCAGACGCAATCTCTTCCTTTGTATAATCCTCGGACTCGTCAACTTCATTGATGGGAACAACTTCGTTTTCGCCGGTCTCAGGATCAAATCTCCTACGTACAACCGGAACGAACATCTGCAGATACACGCCCAAAAGAATTGCGAGTACAGCCAAGACAACAAAGATAAGCAGCTTCCAGATGAGCGGGACCTGGGTAATGATGAATGCAAACACACACAGCAGGGCAGTAATGGCATATATGATTGCAACTAGAGCCTTTTGCCCAAAGCCACGTTTGAGAAGTCGGTGGTGAATATGTCCCTTATCGGGCGTACCGATACTAACTCCGACACGAGACCGGCGAACAATTGCAGCAAAGGTATCCAGAATGGGGACACCGACCATAACAATCGGGGCAAGGATCATCGAGAGGGAAGTATGGCCCGTATTAAGCAACATGACGGCCAAACCCAGGGAGAATCCAAGAAGTAGCGAGCCGGAATCTCCAAGGAATATTTTAGCAGGGTTAAAATTCCAGCGTAAAAAGCCAAGCGTTGCACCGAAAAGTGCGGCAACCAAAGCGGCGGTTTCAAAACGGAAGGTCAAAACTGACATAGCAAATAGTGCAGCACTGCAAACAGCAGTAATTCCAGACGCGAGGCCATCAACGCCATCAATTAAGTTAATGATATTGGCAAAGGAAACCAAGAAAATAACCGTGAGAGGGTAGGCAAAGATGCCAAGATCGAGATAGCCACCGTATAGTGGACTTGCAATTTGACCAATAACAACGCCCGATGCAACCGCAATGCAAGCGGCAACAATCTGCCAGAAAAACTTATTGAGAGCAGTAAGTTGAATTGCGTCATCGACAGCACCAACGGTAAACATTGCCGCTATAGCCACAGCAACTCCCAAAGGATTTACCCCATTGGAAGACAAAACTTGAATTGCAGAAGGCATACCAAGAGAAGGAGCAGCCAAGACCCAAATAAGGAAGGAAGCTGCCATGCCAAGCATTACAGCAATGCCGCCCATTCGCGGAGTGGGCTTGGTATTTACACGACGTCGGCTCGGATAATCAATCGAGCCGACCCTCCATGCAATCTTTGACGCAAGTGGCACCGTAAACAACGTCACCACCAGAGCGGTAATAAACAGCAATAGTGCAGCAGTTTTGAGTTCGCCCATTAAATACATTCTCTCTTAGCCTACGTCCCCGCCCCCGGGGATCCTCCCTGTCCGTTAAACAGTTGCCCGTAATTAGGCAATCGCCTTTTTAAGGTTTCGCATTGCGCGCTGATCGGCTGAAAGCACGGCTAGGCCAACGCGGGTGGTTACGCGTCGGCCGCACAGGTCGAGCTCCAAATAAGCAGTGCTCTTGCGTCTGTTAATGGTTTTGATAAGGCCTTCGTGGCCCAGCAACGGACCAGCCGTCACTACGACCTGGTCGCCGTCTTTTAGGGCCTCGCTCATGGGCACTACGCGGTCTCCCGCATGAGTAAAGCTTCCAATAAGCTGGACCTCTTCTTTTGCCAGCGGCACAAACTGACCGTCCTGGGATAGCACCCGGGCAAAGTCGTCCATGCGCAGCAGATACTGTTGCACGGTGCGGGGATCTGCCGTATCGCAGATAAGGTAACCGGGAAAAAGCGGCTTGGTCGTGTTGACCCATTCGCCGTGAACCTTGATCTCGGTTTGAAATTGGGGATAAAAGAGCTCCTGAATGGCGCCAGCCGGCACCATGCGCTCAATGCGCTCGCGCATTACATCTTCGCGACCATTAATGACCTGGATCACATACCACACGAGCACCACCCCCTTGCTGTCTTACGTGTGGCTCACGGGGTTTAGGTATGGCTTCGCCAGGGCGCTTGTGCGCGAAGGCGCTCCATATTCAAACCCTGAGCCCAGTTAGACAAGCGCGTGGCTCTGCCCCACCGTGAACGGTATGTATAAGTGCAGTTGCTAGAGACGCGGACGTGTATCGCAAAATGACCGCGACCCCAGCTGGCTGCGTGCGATCCAGTCAAGCGGGAACAAAACTGAATCGCACGCAAACAGCTGTAGGACTGCTGCGATGAGTCATGGAATATCGAATCGAAAGAACAGTTTGCTCGTAGACAAAAACAAAGCATTTCGATGCGAAACGCATGACGACTATTGGAGCTCGTGGTGTTTCTGGCACCGCCGTTACGGCCGGATGCTGATCGACCCTGTGCTTTGCGGCTTGCTGGAGCCGTGAGCACAGTTGAACTCATGTAACGTAAATATCCTAGCACAGCAGGTAGCCCATACGTTTTGGGGTGTGTTTAGCAACATATTGGTTACTTGCCGTGGTTATGGGGGATATTGTGCCGCCTTGCACACATTGCCGCAGGTTTATGGGGGTGTGTGGGTTGGCGATCACTGCCTGAGCTGTATTGCTGGCGGCGTGAATTGCTCAAACTATTATGTTTTGGCTAACAAACTTTGTATAAAACGGGGAGGTAATTGCGCAACTTTTTACAGGTTGATGCGAGCGTCACTTTGGTTTGTAGCGTGGACACGTATGAAAAAAGGCCTTCAGTTTTCCGAAGGCCTTTGCATTCACGATGGTGGAGACGAGGGGGATCGAACCCCTGACCTCTTGACTGCCAGTCAAGCGCTCTCCCAGCTGAGCTACGCCCCCGTGACGAGGAGATACTATAGGGGAATGTTTGCGGGGATGCAAGAGATTTTTTTGGGTTGTTGCCCTGCCTTACGGGTTTTCCTGGGACGGGGCTGAATTAGCTGGTTTTGGCTTAGCCAAAACCAGCTAATTAACCCACCGTCCCGATAAAACCCTCACGGTATAAATAACCGATCGCGATGCCTTGGTGGACTTGAATCTTGGCCGTTTTCCTTACGACATTAGAGATGCCCGTGTCAGCTAACAGGCCTAGAGGGCTGTGATCTAGTTCCCACTCTAGGCCGTGTTCGCTTACTACTGTCCCAGGGGCTATGGCTATGATGGAGAAGGTTTTGCCCTCGGCACCCTCGATGGTCCACGACTCGCCTGCGTGAAGGATGCGGGCGACTACCTTGTCCTCGGCAATCCAAATGGGGGCATCCTCGTAGCCTGCAAGCAGCCCAGTTACGGAAAGCGCCATGTCCGGGCGACCGCCGGTGGCGCAGGTCGCAACCACCTCGGCACCCGGCCAGCGGCGTCGGACGGAATCGAGTGCAAGTGCCAAATCGGTATAGTCCTTGTAGGGGTCGTGGCGCTCTACCTCAAAGGCCTCGGCGGCATCGACCAACGCGCGACCGGCGTCGCTCACCGTGTCGGCATCTCCTACATACACGTCGCAACCCAGGCCAGCACCCAGCAGCGCGTCGAGCCCGCGATCCACGGCGACAACGTGGTCGCACTCCCCCGCTAGTCGACGCAACAGATCCGCGCTCGCCACCACCGGTGAGCCGCAAACAACTAATACTTTGCAAGCCACGGCCCTCGCCTAGCCCTTAAACGCAAGCACGCGGGCCAGATCCAGGTCCTCATAGCTGTCGATAAAGATGTCGCAGTTGTCGCGAACCTCGTCGCGCGCCATACGGCCGTGCGGGTCATAAATGCCCACGCGCTTAAAGCCTGCAGTGCCAGAGCTCTTAAGGCCAAAGACGGCGTCCTCAAACACCCACGCGCGCTCAAACTGGTGCCCGTGGCGCTCTTCCAGGCGACGTAACGCCAGCTCGTACACATCGGGGAACTGCTTGGAGCGGCCCGCCTCGCCCGTCGTGGTAATAAACTCCATGTAGGCGTCGAGCCCCGCACCCGCGAGTGCGGACTGCACCAGCTCGGCCGGCGTGGACGTGGCCACGCACATAGCAATGCCGGCCAATTTCGCCTGTTCCAAAAATGCCAGGAGCCCCTCGCGCGGCGGCACCTTGGAGTAGCCATCGATCAGGATGTCACTCAGCTCGCGATACAGCTCCTCGCCATTTTCGCCAATGCCCCACGTGTCGTGGTAGGCCTGGCACTCGTCCTCGAGCGACAAATGCTCAAACTGGGCAAAATCGTCGACCGTTACATCAATGCCGTAACGCCGCAATAGTTCGGGCTGGGCATAGGCCCAAACGGGGGTGCTATTTACCAGTGTGCCGTCGCAATCAAAAATAAAAGCAACATTAGAGGCGGCTGTGTGGTTCATTCGCAAACCTTTCAATGTCAAATGGTAAACAACCTGCTAAAAACGTTTTACCAAACGTAAATCTAAAAATCTTGAAACCCTAATTGGTAAAACTGTCAAGAGTTTTACCATCGCAATTCTGTCAGTGGCATAAACATGGCGCTCACCGATTAAACGCCACCGTAAATCCACTTTCGTCCATAAAAGTAACGGACAGGTGTTATTGTGGTTTTTGCCGAAAGTTCCACCGAGCACGCGAGGTGGGACGACTCATAGAGCTATCGCCGTCCCTTCGATTCGTGCAGCCTTGGACCTTTCGCATCTAGTCACCAAGGCAACACGCTGCCGCGTCATGATGGGATCAAACGTGAGCGATACAAAGCTAAAGCCAGCAACCAAAAAGCCCGCTACCCGTAAAGCCGCCCCGCACGCACCGGAGCTCACCAAGGACGATGTCTATCTGTTTGGCATTGGAATGTGGGAGCGTAGCTGGGAAAAGATGGGCGCGCATCCCGACACGCAGCAGCGCACGCGCGGCTGGCGTTTTTGCGTTTGGGCGCCCGACGTTAAGAGCGTCCACGTTATCGGTGAATTTAACAATTGGGACGAACAAGCCAACCCGCTGGTGCCCGTACACACGAGCGCTATCTGGGAAGGCTTTATTCCTGGCGCCGAGCAGGGCCAACTCTATAAATACCTCATCGAGACCAACGAGGGCGAAAAGCTCTACAAGGCCGATCCGTACGCCTTTAAGGCCGAGTGCCCTCCGGGAACGGCGAGCGTGCTGTGGACCCTCGATGGCTACCAGTGGAATGACGCCGCGTGGCTCAAGCGCCGCGCCGGCCACAACCACATGTCGCAGCCGCTCAACATCTACGAGGTGCATATTGGCTCGTGGAAGCGCCACGGAGACGAGCCACAGGGAGAGCCGGACGAGTACGGCAACTACCCCGGTCCCATGGACCCCTTCCCTGCGCAGCGCGGCGAGTTTTACACCTATGACGACCTGTCGGTGGAGCTCGTGGACTACGTGCGCGATATGGGCTACACGCATATCGAGGTCATGCCGCTTATGGAGCACCCCTTCGATGGCTCCTGGGGCTACCAGACGACCGGATACTTTGCCGCCACGTCGCGCTACGGCAACCCGCAGCAGCTCATGCACTTTATCGATGCGTGCCACGAGGCGGGCATCGGCGTGATCATGGACTGGGTGCCCGGCGGTTTTTGCGCCGACTCCCACGGCCTTGCCACTTTTAACGGCCACATGCTGTTTGAGCACGAGATTCACCCCAACTGGGGTACGCACAAGTTTGACTTCGCCCGCGGCGAGGTCCGCTCCTTCTTGGTCTCCAACGTGCTGTACTGGATCGAGAACTTCCATGTGGACGGCATTCGCATGGACGGCGTGTCCAGCATGCTGTACCTCAACTTTGGCATTGACGATCCTGGCCAAAAGAAGTTCAACAAGTACGGTACCGAGGAGGACCTGGACGCCAGCGCGTTTATCCGTCAGGTCAACTGCGCTGTTGAGGCGCACTACCCCGACGTGATGATGATGGCCGAGGAGTCCACCGCGTGGCCGCTTGTGACCTATCCGCCGCAGGACGGCGGCCTGGGCTTCCACTACAAGTGGGACATGGGCTGGATGAACGACACCCTGCACTACATGCAGACCGATTTTCCGTGGCGCCCCGGCAACCATGGCTTGCTCACGTTCTCCATCATGTACGCCTTTACCGAGAACTTTATCTGCCCGCTGAGCCACGACGAGGTCGTGCACGGCAAGTGCTCGCTCATCGGCCGCATGCCGGGTGACTGGTGGCGCCAGTTTGCCGGCCTGCGCACGCTCGCCTTCTACCAGATGACGCACCCCGGTGCCAAGCTCAACTTTATGGGCAACGAGATCGGCCAGTTTATCGAGTGGCGCTACTACGAATCAATTCAGTGGTTCTTGACCGAGCAGTATGAGACCCATGCACACCATCAGGCGTTCATTAAGGCGCTCAACCACCTGTATACCGCCGAGCCCGCCCTGTACGAGCGCGGTTACAATGACGACGGCTTTACCTGGATCGACGCGGACAACTCCAAGCAGTCCATCGTGAGCTTTGTGCGTCAGGGCGAAAACGTCGATGACGACCTCGTGATCCTGATCAACTTTGACCCGGCGGCCTACGAGAGCTTCCGTGTGGGCGTGCCGCGTGAGGGCGACTGGGAGGTCATCTTTGACTCCGACCGTCCCGAGTTTGGCGGCAGCGGCTATGCTGGCGAGGAGCCCTACACCTGCTCGAGCGAGCCCTATCCCTGGAACGGGCAGATGGACTCTATCGAGATTAAGGTGCCCAGCCTGGCAGGCGTGGTGCTTAAGCGTCGCGGCCCCAGCAGCTATAAGCCGCCCGTGGTCGAGGAGCCCAAGAAGGCGACCCGCAAGCGTGCGTCCTCGGTAAAGCCCAAGCCAGCGGCCGCCAAGAAGGCGACCCGCAAGCGTGCGTCCTCGGTGAAGCCCAAGCCAGCGACCGCCAAGAAGGCTCCGGCCAAGGCGAAGGCTGCGACGACCAAGGCCAAGGCTAAGGCCGCCGCAAAGCCCGCTGCCAAGGCTACCGCGACCAAGAAGCCGGCTGCCAAAAAGGCCGCTACCAAAGCCAAGTCTGCTTCTGTTAAGTCGTCACCTAAGGATGCGTAACAAAGCCATTACAGCTGTAATTACCCGCCCCAGCGGGGCGTAGGATACAAGTCACAACCGTTCCGGGAGAAACATCCCCGGGGGAAAGGAACGTATGAATAAGATCTTCGACAACAAGCAGGAGTTTACCGAGCTCTATCGCGATGCCGTCATGAGCATTAGCGGCAAGAGCGTCGAGGCCGCCAGCGACCTGGATCGCTTTAACGCCTTGGCCAAGCTCGTGGCCGAGAAGGCGCGCACCGTTGCCACCAAGAGCGACGCCCGCGCCACCGCCGAGGGCAAGAAGCGCGTGTACTACTTCTCGATCGAGTTTTTGATCGGCCGCCTGCTCGACAACTACCTGCTCAACTTTGGCGTGCGCGACATGGTCGCCGAGGCACTCGACGATATGGGCCTTGACCTGTCCGTCATCGAGAGCCAGGAGCCCGATCCGGCGCTGGGCAACGGTGGCCTGGGTCGTCTGGCCGCATGCTTCCTGGATTCCATGGCAGCCGAGGGCATTGCCGGCTACGGCAACGGCATGCGCTACCGCTACGGCCTGTTTAAACAGGAGATCGTCAACGGCAGCCAGGTCGAAACCACCGACGAGTGGCTCACCAACGGCTATCCCTGGGAGGTCCGTCGTCAGGACAAGGCCGTGACCATTAAGTTTGGTGGCCGCGTCGAGGGCTTTGAGGAGAACGGCCGCACGTTCTATCGAACCGTGGACACGCAGGACATCCTGGCCGTCCCTTATGACATCCCCGTGGTGGGCTATACCGGCGAGACCGTCAACAAGCTGCGCGTCTGGGCCGCTGAGCCGGTCGAGGAGCACTTCGATCTGGAGGCCTTCAACCGCGGCGACTACGCCCTGGCCGACGCCGAGCGCGCCGAGGCCGAGGCCATCAGCGCCATCCTCTACCCCAACGACGCCGGCGAGCACGGCCGTCTGCTGCGTCTAAAGCAGGAATACCTGTTTGTCTCGGCCGGTATCTATAGCCTGCTCGACACCTTTGAGAAGGAACACGGCGCGAACTGGGAGCTGCTGCCGCAGTTTGTGGCCATCCACACCAACGATACGCACCCCGCCATGTGCGGCCCCGAGCTCATGCGCATCCTCATCGACGAGAAGAAGCTCGAGTGGGATGACGCCTGGAACATCGTGACGCAGGTCGTGAGCTACACCAACCACACCATCCTGCCCGAGGCCCTGGAGAAGTGGCCCATCGGCACGTTCTCCAAGCTCCTCCCCCGTGTGTACCAGATCATCGACGAAATCAGCCGTCGTTGGCATGAGTCGTTCGATACGACGCAGGAGGGCTGGCAGGAGCGTCTGCGCCAGACCGCCATCCTATGGGACGGCGAGGTTCGCATGGCCAACCTGTCCGTGATCTGCAGCCACAGCGTCAACGGCGTGGCCAAGATTCACTCCGATATCATCAAGAACAATGTGCTCAAGGACTTCTATGCCTTAACGCCCGAGAAGTTCAACAACAAGACCAACGGCATCTCGCACCGTCGCTTCTTTGCCGAGGCCAACCCCACCTACGCCAAGCTCGTGACCGAGGCCATTGGCGACGGCTGGCTGAAGGACGCCTTTGAGCTTGAGAAACTTAAAGGTTTTCAGAACGACACCGAGTTCCTTAAGGCCGTGGGTGCCTCCAAGCGCGCCAACAAGGAGCGCCTTGCTGCCTACGTTAAGGCAGAGACCGGTCTGGTCATTGACCCCAACACCGTCTTCGATGTTCAGGTAAAGCGTTTTCATGCCTACAAGCGCCAGCTCATGAACATCATGAAGGTGATGGACATCTACAACCGCCGCATCGCCAATCCCAACTTCCACGTAACACCGACGACCTTTATCTTTAGCGGCAAGGCTGCCTCGAGCTACACCTTTGCCAAGGAGACCATCCGCCTCATTAACTCCGTTGCCGAGGTCATCAACAACGACCCGCGCGTCAACGAAGTCATGAAGGTCTGCTTTATCCCTAACTTCCGCGTGAGCAACGCACAGCTCATCTACCCTGCCGCCGAGATTTCGGAGCAGATATCCACAGCTGGCAAGGAGGCCTCGGGCACGTCCAACATGAAGCTCATGATGAACGGCGCCATTACACTGGGCACCCTCGACGGCGCCAACATCGAAATCGCCGATTTGGCCGGCCGCGAGAACGAGGCGATCTTTGGCCTGACGGCTCCCGAGGTCGAGCAGCTCTGGGCATCGAACAGCTACTTTGCGTGGGATACGCTCAACAATGATCGCGAACGTCTGGGCCGCGTGATGGATGAGCTCAAGGACAACACGTTTGCCGGCCTTTCGGGCAACTTTGAGAGCATCTACAACGAGCTTATGAACAACAACGACCCCGACCTGGTCATGGCAGACTTCCGCAGCTACGTAGATGCATGGGAGAAGCTCACGGGCAGCTATGGCGACCAGGAGACCTGGAACCGCAAGGCGCTGCTCAACACCGCCTCGAGCGGCTGGTTCTCGAGCGACCGCACCATTCGCGAGTACCGCGACGAGATCTGGCACGCTTAAAGGCCGCGAGTTCCCTTTGCCGCACGGCATTACTCGACGGGCGCGACCGAGCGCCGCGCCCGTCGCTAATGGGTTTAGGAACATCGATGACAGAAGGAGAAATCGATGAGTAAGAAAGAATGCATCGCGATGCTCCTCGCAGGAGGACAAGGAAGCCGATTGGGGGCACTCACCCAAAAGATCGCTAAACCGGCGGTTAGCTTTGGTGGCAAGTTCCGCATTATCGACTTTTCGCTGTCCAACTGCTCCAATTCGGGCATCGACACGGTGGGCGTTCTGACGCAGTATCGTCCCTACCTGCTGCATGCCTACGTTGGCTCTGGCGAGGCGTGGGATCTGGACAGCCGCGACGGTGGCGTTTCGATCCTGCCGCCGTACGAGACGCAAACCGGTGGCGCGTGGTATGCGGGCACGGCCGACGCCATCACGCAGAACCTCGACTACATCAAGTCCAACGACCCCAAGTACGTCCTGATTCTTTCGGGCGATCATCTGTATCGCATGGACTACCGCAAGATGCTCAAGACGCACATTGAGAACAACGCCGACCTCACGGTGAGCGTTATGCCCGTGCCGTGGGAGGAGGCTAGCCGCTTTGGCATCCTGACCACCGACCCCGAGGACGGCCGCATCACCAAGTTCACGGAGAAGCCCGAGAAGCCCGATTCGAACCTCGCGTCCATGGGCATCTACATCTTCTCGGCCGACGTGCTGATCAAGGCGCTCGAGGAGGACGCTCTGGACCAGCGCTCGAGCCACGACTTTGGCAAGGACATCATCCCCAAGCTGCTCGGCGAGGACAAGCGCCTGTACAGCTACGAGTTCCACGGCTTTTGGAAGGATGTTGGCACCATCGCCAGCTTCCACGAGACCTCGATGGACCTGCTGGGCAACAACCCCGAGTTCGATCTGTTTGACAAGAGCTTCCCCATCATGTCCAACATCACCACGCGTCCGCCGCACTACATTGGCCCGGACGGTCGCCTGGACGACTGCCTGGTCTCCAATGGCTGCAAGATCTACGGCACCGCTCGCCACTCGATCCTTTCGACCGATGTCATCATCGAGGAGCGCGCCGTGGTCGAGGACTCCGTGCTGCTGCCGGGTGCGCACGTTAAGAGCGGCGCGCACATTTGCCGCGCTATTTTGGGCGAGAACTCCACGGTCGAAGAGGGCGTGAAGCTCGGCTCTGTCGATACCACCAAGGATACGGCCGTCGTTGGAAATGACGTCGTTGTCGGGAAGGGGGAATGATCCGATGATCAATCGCAAGGCCATCGGCTATATCACCGCTAACTACTCTTCGACCTACGGCAGCGTGCTGCTCAAGGATCGCCCCATCGCGTCGATTCCGTTTTTGGGCCGCTACCGCCTGATCGACTTTCCGCTGTCCAACATGATGAATGCCGGCATTAAGACCGTCGGCGTTGTCATGCCGGGCAACTACCGCTCGCTGATCGACCACGTGGGCTCGGGCAAGGACTGGGGCCTGGACCGCAAGAACGGCGGCCTGTTCATGGTGCCCGGCAACGCGTATGGCACCACCAAGGGCGGCATGCGCTTCTTGCTCCGCGACATCATCTCCAACAAGACGCTGTTCCAGCGCTCGGACAAGCCCTATGTTGTGATGATGGGCACCAACGTCATCTTTAACATGGACCTCAACACCATCATCGAGGCGCACGAGAAATCCGGTGCCCAGATGACCGTGGTGTACTGCAAGGCCACGCACAACATCGAAGACGAGACCAAGCTCGATATCAACGAGAACGGCCGCCTGACGGGCGTGAGCGCCGGCGTCGCGTACGGCGACAACGCCTCTATGGACTGCTGCATCGTCAACCGCGAGACGCTGCTCGAGATCATCGACCACTACCAGGCCGCCGACTATCTGGACCTGCTCGAGGCACTCCAGGGCGACTTTGGCAACATCGACGTGTGCAGCTACAAGTACAAGGGCGAGGTCGTGGGCGTGTTTAGCGAGAAGTCGCTGTACCGTCGCAGCATGGACCTGCTCGACCAGACCGTGGCCGATCAGCTCTTTGACCCCGAGCGCCCGATCCTGACCAAGGCCCACGACGTGCCGCCTTCGCGTTACGCGACCGGCAGCCACGCCTGCAACTCGATCATCTCGGCCGGCTGCATCATCAAGGGCACCGTGCGCAACTCGATCCTGTCGCGCGGCGTTGTGATCGAGGAAGGCGCCTCGGTGACCAACTCGATCATCAACCAGAGCTGCATCATCAAGAGCGGCGCCCGTGTTGAGAACGCCATCCTGGACAAGAACAACGTGGTTCCCACCAACACCGAGCTTCGCGGTACGCCCGAGAACATCCTGGTGCTGGGCAAGGCTCCGTTAACTTCCGATACCACCATCGCTCGTTAACGTTGGCACCACATAATCGCACGTAACTTGTAGAATAGTCGCCCGGTTAGCGCCAGGCGACTATTCTCGAATTGCAACATGGGAGACATAATGGCACAAACCAGCAAAAAGATGCAGATCGTGTTTGCCTCGGCCGAGTGCGCGCCGTTTGTTAAGACCGGCGGCCTGGGTGACGTGGCGGGCTCGCTGCCTGCGGCACTCGTGCGCGCTGGCGCCGAAGTCATTGTGATGGTGCCCAAGTACGCCACCATCAAGGACGAGTACAAGGCGCAGATGGAGCACTTTGCCGACTTTTACGTGAGCCTGAGCTGGCGCAACGAGTACTGCGGGTTGGAGAAGCTCGAGCACGACGGCGTCACCTATATGTTCGTGGACAACGAGCACTACTTTGCGCGCGACTATCCCTACGGCTTCTTTGACGACGGCGAGCGCTTCGCGTTTTTCTCCAAGGCCATCACCGAGAGCCTGCAGCACCTACCTGAAGGCTTTGAGTGCGACATCCTGCACTGCAACGACTGGCAGACGGCGCTGGCGCCCGTGTTCTTGCGAGAGTTCTACCAAGGGCTGCCGCTGTACGACCGCGTCAAGACCGTGTTCTCGATCCACAATGTGGCGTTCCAGGGCCAGTTTAGCGACACCGTGATGGAAGACATACTGGGTATGGCGCATATTCCGGCAGCCGCCACGCAGTTGCGCTGTGACGCCTGCAGCATTAACTATATGCTGGGCGCGCTGCACTATGCCGATGCCATCACCACGGTGAGCCCCACCTATGCGGGCGAGATCCAGACGCCCGAGTTTGGCGAGGGCCTGGACGGCGTGCTGCGCGAGCGTTCGTACGCTCTGCAGGGCATCCTCAACGGCATTGACGTTGTGGGTTTTGATCCGGCGACCGACAAGCGCATTGCCGCCAACTACACGGTTGATGACCGCGCGGGGAAGGCCGTATGCAAGGCCAAGCTGCAGGAGGAGCTGGGGCTCGAGATTCGCGACGACCGCCCGCTTATGGTGATGGTCACGCGCCTGACGCGACAGAAGGGCATGGACCTGGTCATGTACGCGCTCGACCGCATCCTGTCCGGTGGCGTTCAGGTGGCCGTGCTGGGTACCGGCGACCGCGACTACGAGGACGGCCTTCGCTACTTCCAGGGCAAATACCCCGGCACCATGGCGGCGCGTATCGAGTTTGACCCGGCGCTTTCGCAGCGCATGTACGCCGCCGCCGATATGTTCCTGATGCCCTCGAAGTTTGAGCCCTGTGGCCTGTCGCAGATCATCGCCATGCGCTACGGCACCCTGCCCATTGTGCGCGAGACCGGTGGCCTGAAGGACACCGTGCAACCGTACAACGAGTTTACCGGCGAGGGCACGGGCTTCTCATTTAGTCACTTTAACGGCGACGAGATGGGCGACGCGGTGTTCCGCGCGGCTCGCCTGTTCTGGGATAACCGCGAGGCCTGGAATCAGCTGGTCACGCAGGCCATGAGCCAGGACTTTAGCTGGACACGTTCGGCCGATAAGTATCTGGACCTGTACTTCTTTATGCACCCGGAGATTGAGAGGCCGGTGGCATTGGAGGCTGCTGCGGCTGTGGAGGAGCCGGTGGCGGTGGAGGCTGCTGCGGCTGTGGAGGAGCCGGTGGCAGTGGAGGCCGAGCCTGCGGCACCCGTTAAGGAGCCGGTTGCTGCCGAGGCCGAGCCTGCGGCACCCGTTAAGAAGCCCGCTGCTGCCGAGGAGCCCAAGGCCAAGGAGAAGCCGGCTGACGACGGCGAGGTAAAGCCCACGGCGAAGCCTGCCGCCAAGAAGACGACGACCCGCAAGACGACGGCTAAGAAGGCCACGACCACGAAGGCCGCTACGAGCAAGACCACCGCTGCCAAGGCAACCACCACGCGTAAGCGTACGACCGCCACTGCCAAGAAGGCCGTCGAAGCCGAGGCCGCTCCCGAGGTAAAGGCCGAGGCCACCGCTGAGGCTACCACTGCCGAGGCTAAGACCGCGGCAAAGGCTCCGGCCAAGACCGCTGCCAAGAAGACGACCGCGACCAAGACCGCAACCAAGACCGCGACCGCCAAGAAGGCCACGGCTACGAAGTCGCCGGCGACCAAGGCTGCTATGACGAAGGCCGCCGCGAAGACGGCCCCGAAGGCTGCTGCAAAGCCCGCCGTCAAGGTCGAGGAGGCGCCCTCCGAGCCCAAGGCCGAGGCAGCTGCCGAGGCAAAGCCGGCCGCCAAGACCACCACACGCAAGCGCGCCACGACAACGGCCAAAAAGGCTACGACCAAGACAGCCGCTCCCAAGGCAGAGGCTAATGCCAAGGACAAACCCGCAGTAAAGGCCGAGCCGGAACCGAAGGCCGCTGAGGTCAAGACCGCTCCAAAGGCTACGGTAAAGACCGAACCCGCCAAGAAGGCCCCGGTCTCCCCCGCCGCTCCAGCCGAGGAAAAGGCTCCGACCAAGAAGACCTCCGTCCGCAAGGCAACGGCCACCCGCAAGCGCCGCTAGCCCACAGACGATCTAAAACCTAATAAAAACCCTAAACAAGGGGCGCTCCAACCGGGCGCCCCTTCTCTGTAGATAGTTGGTAAAACGATTTTCTAGGACAACCGTTCGCCGATAGTGAGCGACTGTAGTTTATACAACTAAAGTGCAACGGATATACTTATGCACTGTGCGTTAAGCCCATGACCCGCTGGCCATGATTGTATAGAACTGGACCGTACTATGAGATTGATACACAACAGCCGCCTGACGCAGTTTCGCACTCCTTTTGGCGCTGTGACCACTGGAACTTCCGTTTCGCTTTCGGTGATTTTGGAGGATGCCGACCCCAACCAGGCAACGCTCACCCTGCGCACCTGGGTCGACGGCATCGGAGAGACCTTAATCCCCATGGAGCACAAGGGCGATGGCATCTTTACCGGTGAGCTCAACTGCGCCGAGCCCTGTCTTGTATGGTACAGCTTTATATGCAATATCGAAGGCCAGTCCGAGGTCCGCTTGGGTGCGCCGCAGGGTCGCACCGGCGGCGAGGGCGTTGTATACGACTACGCCGAGGTTCCGTCCTTCCAGATTACCGTCTACAAGCACCGCGAGAACCGTCCCACCTGGTACGAGCACGGCATGGTCTACCAGATCTTCCCCGACCGCTACGCCCGCGACGAAAACTGGCGCGAACGCACGCTGGCCGAGGTCGAAAAACCGCGTAAGGGAATCCAGCGTCGCATGGTCGAGGACTGGAACGAGCCGCCCGTGTACGAGCGTGCCGAGGACGGATCCATCAAGACCTGGGATTTTTACGGCGGCTCGCTCAAGGGTATCCAAAATGACCTGCCCCGCATTGCCGAGCTGGGCTTTACGGCCATCTACCTCAACCCGATCTTTGAGGCCGCGAGCAACCACCGCTACGACACGGCCGATTACACCAAGATCGACCCGATTCTGGGAACCGAGCAGGACTTTACGGAGCTATGCGAGGCGGCCGAGAAGCTCGGCATTTCCATCATCCTGGACGGCGTCTTCAACCATACGGGCGACGACTCGATCTACTTTAACCGCTACGGCAACTATCCCGGCGTCGGCGCGTGGCAGAGCGAGGACTCCCCGTGGCGCGATGCGTTTACCTTCCACGAGGACGGTTCGTATGACTGCTGGTGGGGCGTGAGCAACATGCCCGCCCTCAACGAGAATTCCGAGCTCGTGCGCAAAAAGCTTCTGGGCAAGGACGGCGTCATTCGCAAGTGTCTGCGCGCCGGTGCCCACGGCTGGCGACTCGATGTGGCCGACGAGCTTTCCGATGACTTCCTGGCCGATATCAAGGCCGCCGTGCTCGAAGAGAAGCCCGATGCGTTGCTGCTCGGCGAAGTCTGGGAGGACGCCTCTAACAAGATCAGCTATGGCCATCTGCGCCGTTATCTGCAGGGCTCCGAACTCGATTCCGCCATGGACTACCCCTTCCGCGACATGGTCATCGGCTTTTTGATGGGCTACAAGGACGCCTATCAGGCTGCCGAGGACATTGAGACACTGCGCGAGAACTACCCGCGCGAGGCACTGGCCTGCGCGCTCAATCTGCTTTCGAGCCACGACCGTCCGCGCATTATCTCGGTGCTCGGCGGTGGTCCCGACGAGTCGCAGCTACCCGAGAGCGAGCGTAGCAAATGGCGCTTGGACGAGAACTCCATGGACCTGGCCAAGAGGCGCTTTTGGTTGGCGACGCTCATGCAGATGACCTTCCCCGGCGTGCCCTCGATCTATTATGGCGATGAGTACGGCCTGGAGGGCCTCACCGATCCGGGCAACCGCCGTACCCTGCCGACAAAGGACCAGCTCCACGATTTCGATACGTTGGCCATCGTGAAGAACGCATCCGCCCTGCGCCGCGCGTTGCCGTTTATGGTTGACGGCGAGATCAAGGCCTTCGCGCTTAACGACGACGTCCTAGCCTACACCCGCACGGGCAAAGACGGCGAGGCTGCGACTGTTATCGTTAATCGCAGCCTGCGCAATTCGCACCGCGTGACGATTCCGGCACTCGGCGAATGTGCGAGCGACGTGATCAGCGGTCACGAGTGCGAGATCCACAACGGCACGGTTACGCTCGACCTGTACCCGCTGGGCTCTTCGATCATCTATCACCATGCCGAGAGGCGCCTGCAGGAGCCGCTCGATCATGGCGCGGGCGTCGTGTGCCACATCACCTCGGTGCCGACTGACGATGGCAAGCCGGGTACGATCGGCGCACCCACGCGCCGCTTTATCGACCACCTGGCCGCCATGGGCATGCGCTACTGGCAGGTCCTGCCCGTCAACCCGACGGATTTCTTCCGCTCCCCCTATGCCGGACCCTCGGCTTTTGCGGGTAACATCGACCTGCTGCCCGAGAGTCACGAGGAGCTGGCCGCCGACTTCGCTTCTTGGAAGGCCCACGGCGGCGAAGATGCCGACCCGCTGTACACCGCGTTTAAACATCGCAATGCCGATTGGCTCGAGAAGTACTGCGTCTACATGGCCGTTAAGAAATACTTTAAGGGCGAGTCGCGCCACAATTGGCCGGCAGATGTCGCGCGCTACAACGAGCATCTGATCGACGACAAGCGCTTCCACGACGAGGCCGAGCTTCAGGCGTACATGCAGTACCGCTTTGACCTTGCCTGGTGCGAGCTCATGAACTATGCGCACAAGAAGGGCATCGAGGTCATCGGCGATATCCCGATGTATGTGTCGGACGATTCGGCAGATGCGTGGAGCGAGCCCGAGAACTTCTGGCTGTCCGATACCGGCAAGGCAATCGAGATCTCCGGTGCGCCGCCCGACAACTTTGCGCCCGAAGGTCAGGTGTGGGGCAACCCCACCTTCCGCTGGGATCACATGAAGGAGAGCGGCTATCGCTGGTGGCTCGATCGCCTGCGCCGAGCGTTCGCGCTCTACGACCGCGTGCGCCTGGACCACTTCCTGGGCTTCCACAACTACTTTAGCATTCCCGCTGGCAAAGCCTGTGCCGACGGCCGCTGGCTTGCTGGTCCGGGCAAGGACCTGTTCCAGACCGCCTACGACGAGCTGGGTCCGCTCAATTTTATTGCCGAGGATCTGGGCTATCTGACGCCTGGCGTTCGCGCTATGGCTTCGACCTGCGGTTTTCCCGGCATGGACGTACTGGAGTTTAGTGACTACGACGTTCGCTGCGGAATTCATCCCACGCCGGGCAAAATCCTGTACACCTCGACGCACGACACTTCGACGCTCGCTGGCTGGTGCACGCGCTCCTTTGCAGGCGGCGACGAGCCGAGCGGTGCTGAGATGGCGGCCAAGCTGATGGGCGACGCGCTCGCAAGCGACGCCCCCCTGGTGATGATGCCGCTGCAGGATGTGCTGGGGCTGGGGGACGACGCACGTATGAACGTGCCGGGAGTAGCCACAGGCAACTGGACGTGGCAGGCACAAGAGGCAGACATTGCGGAGGCCGAAGAGAAAACTGCGAAGCTCCTGCGCAGCACCCATAGATTCTGGGGCGAAGCGTGATAAAACCCCCGATATAGGGTACAGTTACAAACGTTTGAATTTTTGCGGGCAGAGCGATCTGCCCGCTTTGTGCTGAAAAGGAAGTATTATGGCACGCTACGAATATAAGTGCACGAGCTGCGGCAACGTTTTTGAGGTTGAGCACCCCATGTCCGAGACTCCCGAGGTTGTATGCCCCAGCTGCGGCGCCCCGGCATCCAAGACGTTCTCGGCCAGCGGCATTAAGTTCGACGGCAGCGGTTTCTACAACACCGACCAGCGCAGTGGCGGGTCCAGCACCAGCGCCACCAGTGGCTGCTGCGCCGACTGCCCACATAACCACTAGCGACAAGCGGTCCCGACACCCAGGCTTCCTGATGAGTTGCGGTGAAATAGTTCCTGAATCAGCCCTTTCAACGGCCAAACAGGATCCATTTCACCGCAACTTTTCTTTAGATCGGATTTCGGGCTGATGCTAAGTTTGTAACATTTCAAAACCCTGCCGGATTACGGGGCCGAATTGGCAACCTCTATCCATTCCGGTAATTTGCAAATTTCAACAAACCATCTACCTGCGGTTTTATTTAGGCCATTTTTGCTGTGGTCAGGCATCACCAATCTTGCCCCGTAATCCGCTCTACTTTTGATGGCAGCAAGTATGAAACGGGGCTATTTTTCCCACTCTTTAGCTAATTTGGGACGGGGCTTTTTTAGCTGCCCCAGCTGATAACGCAAATGTTTGGCCGACTGGCGGCCAGGGCAGCTAAAAAAGCCCCGTCCCAAATTAGCTACCCTTGGAATCCGTTTTACTTGCGGACCAGTCTGGCGCAGAAGTGGCCGTCGTAGGAGTCGGCGTTTGCGGGGACGCTCTGGAAGAGGCCTCGAGCGTTTTGGCGCAGGGTGACGAGGCTCTTGGCATGGTCGTACTCAGGGAGCTGCAAAATCTGGGCTTCGGAAAGCGGCATCACGGTAAAGCCGGCGCCCTCGGGAGAGGCTAGGAAGGCATCAACGACCTGCGTGTTCTCCTCGTCGAAGACCGAGCAGGTGGCATAGATAAGCTCACCGCCGGCAGCCACGCGCGCGGCTGCTTCCTTGAGCATCGTCAGCTGCAGGCGGGGCAACTCAGTCGTAACGTCGCCCTCGGCAAGACGCCACGGTATCTCGGGATGACGGCGCATGGTGCCGGTGCCCGAGCACGGAGCATCGATAAACACCGTGTCGAACAGGGCAGGCTCGCCAAGCATCGCGTCAAAGGACGTGAGCACCTCATTGAGCTCGCAGGCATCGCCCGACACCGTACGAACACCCGTAATACCCGCCTTATGCAGACGTGCGAGATTCTGATCGCACTTGCGGTCGTGCAAATCGAGTGCGGTGTGCTGACGGTCGTAACCGGCACGCTTGGCCTGGCACATCATCACATAGGTCTTGGTGCCACGACCGGCGCCAATCTCTAGACAACGCCCGGGACGGGTCGCCGCGGTAGCGATGAGCTGGGCGTTAAGGTCCGAGGCCACGGCAGCTGCGCGCTCAAACACACCCGACGCAACCGTGGCCTGCGCGTCGACCGGCGCATGGCAACCCGGGAACACGGGTGCCACAAGCTGCGAAATGTACAGATCGGGTTTGGTTGCAAAGGCATTCTCGTGCAAAGCCAGCGGCGCGGGCGCCAGATTGCCGGCAAAGCCGAGCGCGCCCTCGGGTGTATCGAACGACGCCATAATGCGAGCGCACAGCCAGCGCGGCATGCCCATCAGGCGAGATAGGCGAACCAAACGGCGCTCGGACTCATCGGCATCTGCCGCAGTGGCAAAGTCCTCGAC
Organism: Collinsella sp. SGI.180; assembly: GCF_050313455.1. Lineage (NCBI taxonomy): Bacteria > Bacillati > Actinomycetota > Coriobacteriia > Coriobacteriales > Coriobacteriaceae > Collinsella > Collinsella sp. SGI.180. Next base: position 23,392 of record NZ_JBNPLL010000013.1, on the reverse strand, counting down.
GTTGTCCGCAACCTTATGCAGCACGGCGTTCGCCAGACCGGCGGCAGACTTAGCACCGCTGCGCACGAGCTCAACGCCCTGACTCACCGCAACGCGACCCGGGGTATGCAGGTAGAGCATCTCGAAGGCCGAAATACGAAGTGCCATGCGCACACGAGGCGCGACCTTTTTGGGCTTATCGAGAAACTGGTCGAGCAGCTCATCCAAAATGCCCTGGGTGGCTGCAACGCCCAGTGCCAAACGAGCGGCGAAAGCAGAATCGCGCTGGTCAATGGCCTTGGCCGAGGCGCGGGACGAGAGCACGTCGCGCGCGTACATGCCGCGGCGATCGGCCTCCATCAAAACATCAAGCGCGAGCTTGCGCGCGGGGGAAAGCTTACTCATGACAAAACACCCCACGAAAGATCCGCACCCTGCAGGCCGGCAGCCCAGGCAGAAGCAGCCATAGCACGCTTACCATCGGGCTTAACCTCAAGCAGTTCGACCGCGCCATCGGACAGGCCCAGGTAGACGCGCTTGGCCTGAACAGCGACGAGCCCCTCGCCAAGCGATACATCTGCCGGCGCGGCATCGAGCACGCGCACGGTCTTGCCGGCAATCACGCAGCGAGCGGGAGCGGTGTCGGAAGAGGCAAGCACATGACGCACGCAATCAAGCGCCCCCATCCGCGGATCCAGACGCATCTCCTGCTTGGAAATCTTGGCAGCATGCGTGACAAGCGACTCATCCTGCTCAGTCCAAACAGCCGAGCCATCGGCAAGCGAGGGAAGCGTATCGGCAAGCAACTTACCGCCCAGCTCACCAAGCTCCATGGTCAGTGCCTCGGCATGTTTACCGGCAACCGAGGTCGACACCTGCGCGCAATAAGCGCCCGTATCCACGCCATGCCCAATGCGCATAATGGAAACGCCAGCAACCTCGTCACCAGCAAGAATGGCACGCTGAATGGGAGCAGCGCCACGCCAACGCGGCAGCAGCGAAGCATGAACATTCACAATACCGAGCGGCGCCATATGCAGCACCTCATCGGGCAAAATACAGCCATAGGCAGCCACACAGAAAATATCGGCATCAGCAGCCTTAAGGCGATCAATAACATCCGGCGTCATACGATTTGCCTCAACAACGGGCAGACCAAGCTCAAGCGCCTTGGCCTTAACAGGAGACGGCTCCAGCTTTTTACCACGCCCGCGAACAGCATCGGGACGCGTAATTACCAACGTAATCTCATTCCCAGCCTCAACAAGCGAAGTCAGCGACGGCACCGCGAAATCGGGCGTACCCATAAACACAATACGCATAAAGAACGTCTCCCCTCAAATAAAACCGAGACGGCTACAAATAACAGCGGAAAGCCAAGTGGCCAGCCCATCCGCAATAACATTTCAACAAGAACAAATATACCCAAAACCAAAGAAAGAGCCGCAATAAAAGCAGCTCTTCCGACAAAGCAATTATCAGCGAAGACGCCCATCCCTGGCCCGACGGCACCCGGGCGAAAAGGAGCACGAAAACGCAGTCCCCTTCCGCCGCAGGGCTTAGGTTGTTGCTCCACGCGCAGTTCCGCACGAGCCGAAGAGCACTTAATGTGCTCTTCGTGCGAGCAGGACTGTTTGAGCATGGAGCAAAACCTAAGCCCTGCGGCGGAAGGGGACGGTGGGACCTACTCCGTCTCGCCCGGTCGAGCGCCGCGGGCCAGGGCGTCCTGGTACTCCTTGACGGCCTTGATGCGCTGCATCGGCTTGAGTCGCTCGAACATGGTGTTGCCGTGCAAGTGATCGATCTCGTGTTGCAGGCACACGCAGAACAGGTCGCCCGAGGCCTCATAGCGAATCAGGTTGGCGTCCAGATCGTATGCCTCGACAACGACATGGTCGGGGCGCTCGATCTCGCAGCTAATGCCAGGGATAGACAGGCAGCCCTCGCTAAACGGCACCAGATGGTCACTCTGCTCAACAATGACAGGGTTGATGAGCACGTACGGGTCATAGTCGTTCTTGTCGGTGTAGTCGCAGTCGATGGTGACGAGCTGGATGAGCTCGCCGATCTGCGGGGCGGCCAGGCCGCAACCGCCGTTGTCGAACATCATCTTCTTCATCTTCTCGGCAAGCGCCTCAATCGCCGGGGTGATCTCCTCGATAACGGCGCACTCCTGGCGCAAACGAGGGTCGGGCGACAATACGATTCCGTTGGCTTCCATGGCAATCCTTTCGGGTTGTTACATCAAATCATAAGCGTCGACGTCAACGCTCACGCTCACGCCGCGCACGGAGCCCACCTCTTTGAGGCAGGCGTCGATATCATCAGAGACATGGTACCCTACCGGCGACTTTACAAGCAGATGGAAGCGATAACGGTCTTTGGCTCTCTCGATTACACACGAAGCCGGGCCCAGCACCTGGGGCACGGCGCTTCCCGCTCGCAAAAAGTCGGGCGCGGCGGCATGCCAGCGGCGCTTGAGAAGCTTTGCGATGCGCCCAATGTAGTCCTGCGCATTATCACGATTCGCCGACCACACCAAGATGTTGACAAGACGCACGAAAGGCGGGTACAGCGCGTCTCGCCGCTGGTCCAGGTCGTAGTCGGTAAAGATCGAGCGGTCGTGCTCGGCGACGGCGCGAATGACCGGGTCCTCGGGCAGATACGTCTGGATGATAACCTCGCCGGGACGATCGCCGCGACCGGCGCGGCCGGCGACCTGTTCCAGCAAATCGTAGGCGCGCTCCCCCGCCCTAAAATCGGGCAGCTTTAACGCAAAGTCGGCATTGACCACGCCCACAAGCGTGACCTCGGGAAAATCGAGGCCCTTGGCAATCATCTGGGTACCCAGCAACACCGCGCAATCGGCGGCATCGAACTGCTCGAGTAGTTTTTTGTGCGCATCCTTGCCGCGTGTGGAATCGGCGTCCATACGAATGATGGCGACGTCGTCGGGCAGCATCTGGTGTAGAGCGTCCTCGATCTGCTGCGTACCCAGCCCCATTTTTGCCAGGTAGCGGCTGCCGCACTTGGGACAACGACTCGTGGGCGCCGGATAGGGCTGCACGCGCCAGGACGATCCGCAGGTGTGGCACTGCAGTGTGTGCGTGCGCTCGTGGTACGTGAGCGCGGTAGAACAGTGGTTGCAGGTGGGGACGCAGCCGCACTCACGGCACATCAAAAACGGCGCAAAACCTCGGCGGTTGTGCAGCAGTACGGCCTTCTCGCGGCGCTCGACCACGCGTTCCAAGCCTTCCATCAGCGGTTTTGAGAACATGGAGCGGCTGCCGTGCGCGAACTCGCGGCGCAGGTCGGCAATGCGGACCGTGGGCAGCACGGCATGTCCCGGGCGCTCGGGCATCTCGACACGCGTCCAGGTGGCACCGTTGTACATACCGCGGCGACAGCGGTCGAGAGCCTCGGCCGAGGGCGTGGCGGAGCCCAACACGAGCGGGCACCGATAGCGGTGCGCCATCTCGGCAGCCACCTCGCGCGCATGGTAGCGCGGGCTGGAGCCCTGCTTGTAGCTGGTCTCGTGCTCCTCGTCGATGATGATGAGGCCAAGATCGCTGAGCGGGCAAAAGAGCGCCGAGCGGGCGCCCACGACCACGCGCGCGGCACCGCTGGCGACCATATCCCACTGGTCCAGACGCTCGCCGGCCGAAAGACGCGAGTGGAAGACCGCGACCGTCTCGCCAAAGCGCGAGCGGAAGCGGCCGACGGTCTGGGCCGTCAGCGAGATCTCGGGCACGAGTACGCAGGCCGAACGGCCGGCCGCCAGCACGCGCTCAATCGCCGAGAGGTAAACCTCGGTTTTGCCGGAACCGGTGACGCCATCGACAAGGACCACGTCGCCATGGGCATCAAGGCGGGCGCGTTCAATCTGCGCGAGCGCCTGCTGCTGGCTGTTGGTGAGAGAGACCGGCGCCTTGCCGCTTGCCGAGGACAACGTGGTCTGCTCGCTACACCCACGCCAGGCGCGGCGCTCCTCCACCACCACGACGCCGCGTTTTTCGAGCGCTTTAATGGTCGCCGACATGCTGTTGTAGAGCAAGTTGAGGTCGCGCGTCGTGACCGGGCCGCATTGGAGCGCGTCGATGAGCTGACGCTGACGGACCGCTGTCTTGGGCGGCGTGTAGTCGAAACCCTCGGGCGTGAGCATGACCCAACGGTTTTGGATGGGTTTTACGGCGGGGCGCTCAACGGTCCACACGCCGTCATCGCCCTTCACGACACGCGGACTGCCGCCCGGAGGCAAGAACAGACGCAGGCACTCGGAAAGCGTCGCGACGTACTCGTGGCTCATCCAGCGCGCAATGCGTGCAGCCTCGGCGGTAAAGAGCGGCTTGCTGAGGATGGCCTCGATGGGCTTGATGCGCAAGGGGTCGAGAGCGTCGTTGCCTTGCAGGTCGCCCAGCTCGGGCGCGATATCGACGATATAGCCCGCGGCCGCACGGTTGCCAAAGTGGACCAGGACCGTGGACCCGATCTGGGCATCGTTGGCAAGGGACTGCGGGATGCCGTAGTCGAATGGCTCGGAGAGCGCACGGGTCGGGATGTCGAGGACCACGCTCGCGTAGGCGGAGACGGGTTCGGGTGCGGGCTCGGGCTGCGCCGGGGCGGCGGCAGGGGCCGTGGACTTCGGAGCTTCCTTAGGTTCCGGCGAACCAAACAGCGACAGTTGCTCGGCCATGGTCTCTGTACCTCCCATCCCATACGTCTTTAGAAACAAGAGCCCCGCTCGGGTGAACGGGGCTCGGAAACATGCGTTTACGCAGCTGCTACAGCGCCATCGTGCGGGCGCGGTCGATACGCGCCAGGCAGTCGTCGCGGCCGACGAGCGCCATGGTCTCGCCCAGCGGGGGGCTCACCATGTTACCGCAGACGGCGACGCGCACAGCCTGGAACACCACGCGCTTCTTGAGGTCCATCTGCTCGGGCAGCGGCTCAAGCGCGGCGTCGATGTTGGCAGCCGTCCACTCATCCACGCCCTCGAGCGCGACCTTGGCGGCATCCAGAATGGAGCCCATGCCTTCCTTGGCCAGACCCTTGTTGACAGACTTCTCGTCATACTCGAGCGTCTCGGCCTTGGCAAAGATGGGGGCGGCGACGGTCACGGCGTCGGCCGGCATCTTGGTGCGCGGCTTGACGATGGCGGCAAGCGCGTCGATCCAGTCCTCGCCGTACTCGATGTTACCCTCGATCATACCGGCCTCGTGCAGCTCGGGGATCATGATCTCGTCGGCAAACTGGGCGTCGGACATGTTGTTGATATACTCGGCATTGACCCAGTCGAGCTTTTTGGGGTCGAAGGTCGCCGGGTTCTTAGAGATGCGGTCGAGCGAGAACTTGCTGGCCAGGACATCGCGCGGGATGATCGTGGTCTCGCCGTCGAGCGACCAGCCGAGCAGCGCCAGGTAGTTAACGAACGCGTCGGACAGGTAGCCGGCGTCGCGGTACTCCTCCACCGAGGTGGCGCCGTGGCGTTTGGAGAGCTTCTTGCCGTCGGCACCCAAGATCATGGAGATGTGGGCGAACGTGGGAACGGGCGCGCCGAGGGCCTCGTAAACCATGACCTGGCGCGGGGTGTTGGACAGATGGTCGTCGCCGCGGATGACATGGGTGATCTTCATCATGGCGTCGTCGACGACGGTCGCGAAGTTATACGTGGGCGTGCCATCGGAGCGGAAGATGACGAAGTCGTCGAGCTCCTTGGCGTCGAAGGTCACCTCGCCGTGGACAGCGTCGTGGATGACGACATCGCCGCGGTCCTCGGGCACCTTGATGCGAAGGACGTAGGGCTCGCCGGCCTCGATGCGGCGGCGTGCCTCCTCGGGATCGAGATCGCGACAGCGGCGCTGATAGCCCTGGAAGGGGTCTTTACGCTCCTGGGCGGCCTTACGGTCGGCCTCGAGCTGCTCCTTGGTGCAGAAGCAGGGATAGGCCTTGCCCTCGTCCCAAAGCTTCTGGGCGGCCTGCTTGTACAGGTCCAGGCGCTCGGTCTGGGCATAGGGGCCATAGTCGCCACCAACCTCGGGACCCTCGTCCCAGTCCAGGCCCAGCCAACGCATAGCGCGCAGAATGATCTGCGTGTTCTCGTCGGTAGAGCGGGTGGGGTCGGTGTCGTCGATGCGCAGGATGAACGTGCCGCCGTTTGCACGGGCAAAAGCCCAGTTATAGATAGCGGTGCGGGCGCCGCCGATGTGCAGCTTGCCCGTCGGTGAGGGTGCAAAGCGGACGCGAACGTCTGATGCCATGGAAATCTCCTCGATTGCAGGATGGATGTCTAACCGCACCAGTATAAAGCAACAACGCCCACCTCCGCACAAAGGGCACCGACCCAGTCATCGAAGCCGGGTAGCTAATTTGGGACGGGGCTTTTTTAGCTGCCCCGGCTGATTGTTTGCTGGTTTAGCCGATAGCCTGCCGGGGTAGCTAAAAAAGCCCCGTCCCAAATTAGCTACCTTATGAGTAGGTGCGGAAAGGGTGTGAATGTTGGATTTACGCGCTATGATGTGCCCCTGCATACAGAGCCCGGCGGAATGGTAACGGTCGCTGGGACACGTTATTCGAAAGGACAATCATGTCAGAAGAGCTTCGTTCCATCCCGCCCCAGCAGGGGTCTTTTGTGTTTACGTCGGAGTCGGTGACCGAAGGCCATCCCGATAAGATCGCCGACCAGATCAGCGATGCCGTCCTCGACGCAATCCTCGCCAAAGAAATAGAGCTGCAGGAGCAGGGCTATATTGCGCCCAACGGCGTGCCCGCCAATGTGGAAAACGTCCGCTGCGCCTGCGAGACCCTCGTGACCACCGGCACCGTCATCGTCGCCGGAGAGATTCGCACCCAGGCATACGTCGACGTGCAGGAAATCGCCCGTGGCGTCATCCGCCGCATCGGCTACAACCGCGCCAAGTTTGGCTTTGACTGCGATACCTGCGGCGTCATGAGCCTCATCCACGAGCAGTCCCCCGATATCGCCCAGGGCGTCGACGAGTCATTTGAGACCCAGACCGGCGCCACCACCGACCCGATCGACCTGATCGGTGCCGGCGACCAGGGCATGATGTTCGGCTACGCCTCCAACGAGACCAAGACCCTCATGCCCATGCCGCACTACCTGGCAAGCCGCCTGGCGGAACGCCTGTCCGCCGTACGCCACGACGGCACCCTGCCCTATCTGCGCCCCGACGGCAAGACCCAGGTCACCGTGCGCTACGAGGACGGAAAGCCCGTGGAGGTCACAACCATCGTCATCTCCACGCAGCACGCTGCCGAAGTTGAGGACATGGGCAAGATCAAGGCCGACCTCATCGAGCATGTCATCGCACCCGTCATGGATGCCGAGAACATGCCGTGGGATGGCGCCGATATCTATGTGAACCCCACCGGACGCTTTGTCGTGGGCGGCCCCATGGGCGACACGGGCCTGACCGGCCGCAAGATCATCGTCGACACCTACGGCGGCTACGGCCGTCACGGCGGCGGCGCCTTTAGCGGCAAGGACTGCACCAAGGTCGACCGCTCTGCCGCGTACGCCGCTCGCTGGGTCGCCAAGAACGTAGTCGCCGCCGGCCTGGCCGATCGCTGCGAGGTCGAGTTGGCCTACGCCATCGGCGTGTCCAAGCCGCTGTCGATCATGGTCGACACCTTTGGCACCGCGCATATTGCCGAGGACAAGATCGTCGAGGCCGTGGAGAAGACCTTTGACCTGCGCCCGGGCGCAATCATCCGCGACCTGGACCTGCGTCGCCCCATCTATGAAAAGACGGCAGCCTACGGTCACTTTGGCCGCGAAGACGCCGACTTTACCTGGGAGAAAACGGACCGCATCGACGAACTCAAAGCAGCCTGCGGCCTGTAAGCTAACGAGAAAAGCCACAGCCAAATAAAAACGCACCAAAAAGAGGTACCGGAACAACCGGTACCTTTTTATTTACACGGTGGTGAAGATGTATCGACATGGGACACCGAATAGGTCACCAACCGATGAATTTTGAAACACGCGCGCCTCTACCATGTATCCTAAGTTCCGAGGACTTTAGTATTTGGTCGATCGCGAGTTCCGCACGAGCCGGAGAGCACTTAATGTGCTCTCCGTGCGAGCAGGACTGTCCGAGCAGGCGACCAAATACTAAAGCCCTCGGAACGGCGGGACAGCGTATGCCCCGCCCCTCGGGACGACGAGATAGAGAAGGAGCAGCCATGGCAGGCAAGCCGCAAACACTAGCTACGACCTCGGCATTCGAGATCTTGGGCCCCATCATGGTCGGCCCCAGCTCATCGCACACCGCCGGCGCCCTGCGTTGTGCCCAAGTTGCCGCCAGCCTGCTGGAAGGCCGCATCACCAAGGTCACCTTTGGCCTGTGGAACTCCTTTGCCCACACCTACCGCGGCCATGGCACCGACCGCGCACTCGTCGCGGGCATCTTGGGCCTCGACACCGACGACGAAAACATCAAGCAGGCCTTTGACCTCGCGCGCGAGCGGGGCCTCAGTTATCACTTTGACATTAAGGGCGACGACGCCTCCATCCACCCCAACACCGTCGACATCGACATGGTCGATGACACGGGCGCCACGGCGCAGGTCCGCGGCGAGAGCCTTGGCGGCGGCAAGATGCGCATCAGCCGCATCAACGGCGTCGGCGTCGATATCTCGGGCATGTATTCCACCCTATTTGTGGCGCACCAGGACGTCCCCGGCGTTCTCGCTGCGCTCACGAACCAGCTCGCCTACGCACACGTAAACATTGCCTTCTGCCGCACCTACCGCACCGAGGTAGGCGGCCAAGCTTATTCCGTCTTTGAGACCGACGGCACCCCCGATGACATCGTCGTTCCCATGCTACGCATGCTCGACCATGTCGATTACGCCACCTTCATTGAGCTTCCCGGCTCGGCCTCATCGCTCTCCCCCGGCGTTTCCGCCAAGGAAATCTTCGACGATGGCGAACAGCTCCTCGACGCCTGCGCCGAACTGGGCCTCAACATTGGCGCCGTCATGGCCGTACGCGAAGCCCGCTTGACCGGCGAGCAGCACGCCGTCGCCGCCATGCGCCGCGTACTCGAGGTCATGCGCGAGGAGACAACGGCGCCCATCGCCGCACCGCAGCGCTCGCTCGGCGGGCTTATCGGCGGCGAGGCAAAACTCGTCGACGCCACACGCCGCAACGATCTGAGCACAAACCTGATGGGCGCCGTCCAAACCGAAGCTGTAGCCCGCGCCATGGCCGTGCTTGAGCGCTCTGCCACCATGGGCGTCATCGTCGCCGCCCCCACGGCCGGCTCTGCGGGCGTCGTGCCCGGCTGCGTGTTGGCGCTCGCCGACCATCTACAGCTCGATGACGAACAGGTCATGGACGCACTCTACTGCTCTGCCGCGATTGGTCTCAACCTCACCACAAGTGCCTGCGTCGCCGGTGCCGAAGGCGGATGTCAGGCTGAGGTGGGCAGCGCCGCCGCCATGGCCGCTGCCGCGCTAGTCCAGATGCTGGGCGGCACGCCCGAGCAGGCACTTGACGCTAGCTCTATCGCACTGAGCAATCTGCTTGGTCTTGTATGCGATCCCGTGGGCGGCCTTGTCGAAGTGCCATGCCAAAACCGCAACGCGATCGGCGTGGCGGCCGCATTTAGCTCGGCGCAGCTCGCCCTTGCAGGTATCAAAAGCCTTGTGCCCTTCGACCAGATGGCACACGTCATGCTCTCGGTGGGCCACGCGTTGCCGGCCACGCTGCGCGAGACGGCCAAGGGTGGCATCGCACAAGCTCCCGCAGCACTTTCGGCTTGCGCTAAATGCGGTGTGTGCGGATAAAGAGCAGTCCAAAACAAGAGGTGGGACAAATGTCCAACCTCTTGCCAATGCCACCGTTTCAATACCACAAACAACTAGGTAATCGCTATAATGCAAGCCCAGTAAAAACACGATGAGCCGCAAGGCGAAACTCGAAGGATATGCATACGATGTCGCAAAACGACCGCACCCAACTGATTCCCGATCCTAAACAGCCTTCTAGGCCTACCGGCGGCGTTCAGTCGCCGCGCCCCATTACGCCAACGCATAGCACAAAGCATAGTTCGGGAAACACCTCACAGCGCCAGAACCCCCATGCGTATCAGCAGCGTCAGGGCAATAAAGCGACTAAGCACGCGCCTTCACACACGCAAAACCATCACAAGGGCCCCCGTGGGTCAGAGAACCACGCCAACGGGAAAAAATCCGGGGCCAAAATGACCCTTTTCGTTGCTCTGGGCCTCATTGTTGTCGTTTACATTGTTGGCGTTGTCGCATTTTCGCAGGTAGCCTACCCCAACACCACCATTGCCGGCGTCGACGTCTCGTTCTCCAACGCTTCGTCTGCTGCCACTAAGGTCAACTCGGCATGGAAGCACTATAAGCTCACCGTGACAGGCGATGACTTTAACTGGGCCTATCAGCCCGAGTCCGATGAACCCATCGTCGACGGCGAAGCTGCCGCAAAAGAAATCATCAGCCGCAACGAAGCCTTTATATGGCCGGTCCGCCTTGTGGAATCCTTAAGCGGCAAGACCAAAACAATCGCTACCTCCAACGAAGTCGATCTTGAACAAGACGTCGACCTGTCCATGCTCTCTGACACCTTTGACCAAAAGAAGTTTGAGGAGGATCTGGGCGCCGCCATTGACGAGTTTAACGAGGGCCGTTCGGGTACGTTCGAGGCCAATAGCTCCTATGACGAGCAAGCCGGCAAGTTTACCGTCGAGAAGGCGCGCTCCAACGAAAAACTCAACCGCGAGCATGTCATTAAGTATGCCGAGCTCGAGCTTGCCTCGCTGGCCGAGACCGTAGATCTTTCCAAGCTCGGCAACGATGCCTATGAGCCGCTCAATGAAACGCTGACCAATGATCAGATTCAGGCCGCATGCGATGCCGCCAACAACTTCTTGGGCGTCAACGTGACCCTCAAGCTCAACGGCGAGGATGCCGGCAAGGTCGACGGCAGCTCCGTGTTGCAGTGGATCAGCTTTGCCGATCCGGCCAACCCCACACTCGATACGTCGCAGATCGGTAGCTGGGCAGCCGAGCTCGCCAACGGCTTTAATACCGTGGGCACCACCCGCTGGTGGACGCGTGCCGACGGCAAAGAATGTGCCGTCGAGGGCGGTGACTTTGGCTGGTCCGTCGATAGCGACGCGCTTGCCAAGCAGGTCGAGGACGCCATTAACAACAAGCAGACCGGCGAAATCGAGATTAAGTACTCCCAGAAGGCCGACACCTATACCGCAAAGGGAGAGCCCGACTGGAAGGCGTATATCGACGTCGACCTGTCCGAGCAGCACGCGCGCTACTATGACGAGAACGGTAATATCGTTTGGGAAGCCAACTTTATCTCGGGCAAACCGGGAGAGGATGCCACTCCCGAGGGCGTTTGGCAGATCAATAGCAATGACGGCGCAAGCAAGCTCATCGGTGCCAAAGACCCAAAGACCGGAAAACCAAAATACGAAAGCCCCGTGTCATATTGGATGCCGTTTGAAGGCAACATGGTTGGTTTCCATGATGCAACATGGCAAAACGATCAGAGCTTTGACGACCCAAATTCGTACAAATGGTGCGGCAGCCACGGTTGCATCAACTTGCGTCTGGCCGATGCCAAGGCACTCCACGATTGCATCAACGTAGGCCTATGCGTGGTCGTGCACTCATAGCACATCACATGCAACACAACAAAGCCTCGTGTCACCTACCTTTTAATGCTGAAAGAAACACGTATACGCACCCGCCCCAACCGGCCGGTCAGAGCGTCAACGAGGGCGCACGGTAACAGGCGGCACGATCATGGGCGAAAGCGATACGAGCGGCGAAGGGCAGCTACTAACGCGGGATAACGCATCAGACAAGAAAGGCGGGGCATACGGTGATGAACCGTATGCCCCGCTTTGGCGTAATTAATAACCGCCTAGCTGCGTCGACGCGTGCGACGCAAGCCAATGGCAAGCGCCATGAGACCAAGCGTTGCGAGCGCGTCAGAGACGGCAAACAGACTGTCGCCCGTGCCGGGCATGCCGTCCTTGGAGCGCAAGACCGTATGGGCCTTATCGGTCACAGCAAGCTCAAGCGAGCCCGTGCCACTCATGGACCAGACGGCGGGGTTGCTCTCACCCACAGCGGACCAAGATCCGTCTGCGGCAACCGAGAAGGAGAACGATGCGCTCGCGGCGGTACCGTCGCCGATCATGTAACCGGCAGGCGCCGCAGTCTCCGTCACGGTATAGGTCTCCCCGGCCACGAGCTGGGCCGAGCCAAGCGAGGCGATGCCATCGTCGCCGCTGGTAAGTTCAACGACAGATGAGCCGTCGGCAAACCGGCCTTCAACAGTAAAGACCGCACCGGGCAGCGCATCGCCGGACCCATTACGCTTGAGGAGCTTTAGGGCAAAAGCCGTATTGGTCACTGTGCCGCAGTCGAGCGGTAACTCGATGGAACCGGCCACATTATCTGCCGTAACGGTCAGTTCGTTTGTAGCGACTTCCTCGCGATCGAGGTAATAGCCAGCCGCGGGGGCGACTTCGACAAAGCGATAGGTGCCCCACGCGAGATCCGTCACCACGATGGAGCCATCCGTATCGGTTGCGCGGCCATCGCCCACATCGACCCAGTCCGAACCGCTCTTGAGCTGCAGCTTAAACGTTGTGCCGGCAATGGGCTGTCCGCCCTCGTCGACTTTGCGCATCGACACGCTACCCAGCAGCGGCTCGTTGGTAACGACGGGAGCCGAGCTGTCTGCCGTGGCGAGCACGTTGCCGACCCCATTGGCAGCATCGAGCACATCGAACGAGCTCACGAGCGAGCCGCCCGGCGCAACCGGCGCATAGCCGGTTGCGGAAACCGTCTCGATAAGCCGATAGCCGCCCTTCTTGAGGCCCGTCACCTTAAGGCAGCCGTCCGCATTTGAGGAATGCGCCGCCACTTGCGTGCCCGTCGCGTCGAGCACATATGAACAGCCGGTCTTAAGCCCGGAGATCGTCACGGAGTCAGTCTTCCCAAGCGGCGTGTAGACGAGCTCGAAGCCCGCACCGTTGACCGGAGATCCGGTCGCGGCATCGCGTTTCTCAATGGCGAGCCCCGCGTTGAACTCGCCGTTCTCGACCTTGACGGCCTTCACCGCGCCCCTGTCGTTGTCGCCGAGCGTGAACTCGGTCACCGCGCCGGCCGCGCCGGGCTTCTTGGTGAGCGCGGACTCGCCCGTCTCCACCAGGTAGTATTTGCCCGCGGGCAGGCCGTCGGACTGCCTGACAAAGTAGCCAGCGAGCACGCCAAAGGCGTCATCGCGGTTGAGCCATTCAGCGGAGCCGTCCGCGCCCCACTTGCCATCGGCATCAGTCACGATCGCGGCGATCTTCACGCCGCCGCCGTCAACGGAGGAGGCATCGTAGGTGCCGCGGTAGAGGTCGAACGTCATGCCCGCGACCGGCAGCTCGGAGGAACCGTGCCTGTAGACCTTCTCCAGCGAGAAGGCGGAGCGGTAGAGCGGATCGTTGGCAGTGATCGCACGACCGTCAGTCACGACCCAGCCCTCGGGGGCCTGCGAGAGCACCGTGCCGCGCTCGTCGACCACAATAAGGCGCTCGCCGCGCTTGTCAAAGCGCACGCAGAGCGGAGCGTCCAGGCGCACGTAGCCGTCGGGGGCGACGGTCTCCTCGATGCGGTAGACCTCGCCGTTGATAAGGCCGCCGAGCTCGACGGCGCCGTCCACGGGGCTGACGGTCTTTGAGCCGTCGGCGCTATCGGAGAAGCGCCCGGCAACGGTAAACGTCGCACCCGAAACAAACACGCGCGAGCTCGCGTCGGCCTTGGAGAGCGAGACGACATTGGCCGTGTCCTTCATGGTGAGCTCAAGCGTGCCCCTGCCCGCCGCAGACCACACGGTGTCGGTATAGGTGCCGTCAGCCGCAAAGGTGCCGTCAGCCTTGACGGTAAAGCGGTAGGACGCGCTTGCGGCGGAGCCGTCGCCGACCTTGTAGCCCTCGGGCGCCGCAGTCTCCGTCACGGTATAGGTCTTCCCGGCCACGAGCAGGCCATCGGGGAGCGAAGCCGTGCCGTCAGCGGCGGTCACGAGAACGCGCGCGACCGAGCCATCGGAGAACTCGCCCGTCACCGTAAAGCGCGCGCCCGAGAGACGCTCGCGGGCGGAGTTGACCTTGATGAGCCCAAAGCCGAGCCTCTCGTTGGTCACCGTGCCGCAGTCGAGGGGCGAAATGATGGAGCCAGCCACGTTATCGGCCCCGACGGTAACGCTCTTGGTGGTGACGCTGCCGCTCATGTAGAAGCCTGCGGCAGGCGCGACCTCGGCAAAGCGATAGGTACCCCAAGCGAGACCCGTCACGGTGATGCGCCCGTCAGCGTCGGTCGTATAGAGGCCGTCTGCCACATCGGTCCAGTCACCGCCAGCCAAACGCTGCAGTTTAAATTGAGCGCCCGCGATCGCATTGCCGTCAGTGTCCACCTTATGCATCGTCACGCTGCCCAGCAGCGGCATGTTGGTGACATCGGGGTCGGGGACAACATTTGCAAGCCCGGCCGAGCCCTCGCCCACGACAAACTCTCGCACAACCGTGCCGGCGGCCCCGACAGAAGCATAGCCAACCGCCGGCGAAGTCTCGACAAGCTGATATTGACCCTTCTTGAGGCCCGTCACCCTGAGCGCGCCCGGCGTAGCGGGAACAGGGGCCAGGCAGCTCGTGCCCGCGGCACCGAGCGCGTAAGAATAGCCAGACTTGAGCCCGCCAATAGTCACAACATCGGTAGAGCCCAAGGGCGTGTAGCGCAGCTCAAACGTGGCATTGTTAACCGCAGAATGCGTGAGCGCATCCCGCTTATGAATCTCGAGCCCCGCGTTGAACTCATCGTTCTCGACCTTGACGGCCTTCGTCGTTCCCCTAACGCTGCCATCCAGCGTGAACTCTTTCACCGCGCCGGCCGCGCCGGGCTTCTTGGTGAGCGCGGACTCGCCCGTCTCCACCAGGTAGTAATTGCCCGCGGGCAGGCCGTCGGACTGCCTGACAAAGTAGCCGGCGAGCACGCCAAAGGCGTCATCGTGGTTGAGCCATTCAGCGGAGCTGTCAGCGCCCCACTTGCCATCGGCATCCGTCACGATCTCGGCGATCTTCACGCCGCCGCCGTCAACGGAGGAGGCATGGTAGGTGCCGCGGTAGAGGTCGAACGTCATGCCCGCGACCGGCAGCTCGGAATCTCCGTGCCTGTAGACCTTCTCCAGCGAGAAGGCGGAGCGGTAGAGCGGGTCGGCCACCGTGATCTTGGCGACGGAAGCGTCGAGCTCGACGTCCTCGGGCGGCTCCTCGAGCGTCACGACGCCATCGACGCCGATCTTGACCGTGAAGTCCGCCACGGCGACATGGCCCGCGGGCACCACAGCCTCGTGAACCTTGTACTCCCCTGCCGGCAAACCCACGATCCAGCCAGCGATTTCGCCGGCGCCAGCCTTGCCATAACGGTCCTCCACAGTAACGGAAACAGCGCCATTCTCATCGCGCGACCACGTAGCGACCTTCTTGCCAGTGCTATCCGAGACCTCCAACTTCACGCCGTTGAGCGCATCGCCGGTCGCGGCGCCGGTGCCCGAGCCGCCCTCAACCTTGTCAAACGTCAAGCGCGTCGCAGCGTTGGTAAGGTTGCCCTTATCATTCTGAGCGTTATACCAACCGGCAACGGACCCGTCGACCTCTTTCACGCTGTAGGAATACACCTTGCCGTTCTGGTCGGTCTGGGGCAATCCCGTAAACTTGTAGGTCCAGGTGCCATCTTCATTCTTGGTCCACTTAGGCGCCGCATCACGCAGGGCGCCAGTGGCATCGGCAACCTTGACAAGCTCCTCGCTGCCACCCGCAACCTTTCGATACAAATTGAGCTTAATACGGCAGGTAGAAGGATCAAGCGTCGAAGCAAGCCCCGAGCCCCAGTCATTCCAAGTCTTAGTACCGGTAACTGTGGTCGTCAGCAGCGTGTTCACATAGTGCTGAACCCCTCCTTCTTCTGAGGCCGGCACCAGCTCAAGACGCATCGACCCGTCGCCGCTCGTGGCCAGAACATCACTCGGAGCGGTCGTAGCCAGATAGCTACCCTTAACCAGCTCCACTGCGCGGTATTGGTACTCAAGGTACTTAACGGCCTGATCTTTCACACCAACGCCTTGCGCAGGCAACTCATCAAAGGAATCATTGGTATCTGCGACACTGACATTTCGGGTAAGCAGGCTATCGTTAAGAATCCAACCGTTAAATGGATCGTAGACAAATGGATTGGCGACAACGGACCCGTACTTGGTAAACCACTCCCACGTATCCCCGCCATCAGAAGAGCGCTGCAGGACAAACGTCGTAGCCCAGGAGCCATTTGGAGAAGACGTGCCCGGACGAGTTACCCAAGCGTTGCCACCATCGTCCCAGGTCTTGCGAACCTTTATCGAAGTCGTTTTACCCTTCAACTCGTTGGTAATGTTCGATTTCCAGGTTGAGCTTCCAGATGCATGCTCTTCAGTCTGAGAAGGCAGGTAGATGCTCGCCCCGCTACCCCTTATTGAGTAGTTTCCGTTCTTATCGCAGTCAAGATAGACCTTGACCTTAGACCCCCGCTGCTCATAGACCAGAAGGCTTTCGACAACGCGATATTCAACGTTAACCGCAGAAGAACCGGCACCGAGAGAGAGCGGGAGCATGGTCCAATGGCTATTGAAGTTGTAGGGATCCTTGCCGTCATTTTCCTTTGGCGTCAGCTGATCGACCGTTTTACGAACGACCGAACCATTAGAAAGCGTATAGCACGTCAGGCCGGTATCTATGTTGTTGACCGTGTCTTTATAGCTCGACGCGGTACCCACGTTAACACCATGAGCGGTAAAGAACGTGCCCGCTTCCTTCCAATCAGAGTCGGTGCCAGCCTCTCGCGCCTGGAGCGTAAAGTACTGGATCGGCCGTTGCTTCCAATAATCAAGAGCATCCCACTGCTTGGAAAAACCAACCTGGCCATTCAGGACGTTGGTGATATTGGGGAGCTCGCCTGGATCGGAGAGGCACGAGCCGCCGTTACCGCTTATGCGATATTGATCCGGCGTCACCGTCTCACGAACGTCATATCGCCACAGGGTACCATCGGGCGCCCATTTTTCGAGGTTCTTGATGGTATAGGTCCAAGAACCTGTATCAGAAGATCTGTCCCAGGAGATATAGTTCTCCAGATCAGGATTATCGCACTGGAGATTGACCAGGCCAGCATCAAGGTCCTCATCCAAGGTGCCGTTCTGGTATTTACGCGTCAACTCGATCGTGATCGAATCAGGCCGCGTGCTAAACACGTTATTACGGTCTTGCCAGATCTTTTTACCCGTAAGCGTCGCAGTAGCAGGCTCATAGGCGTTCTTAAACGTCACGTCGGGTTCAGTGCCAGCTTCTTCAAGCTCAACGGTGGGGCCCATGGAGAGGGCACCGGTCACGTCCGTGGGAAGCGACACGCCGTTGGCGGCCGCCCACTCATCCGAAGACTTAAAACCAGAAGCATCGGCGGCAAGCTCGCCCATGCCGCTCGTGGCGGTGTAGCCGTTGGGCACAACCTCAACGGCAACGTATTGCCACTTGGCACCTGAGGGCGCGTAGATGTCGAGGTTGTCAAACGTGACAGCACCGGACTCGGTGCCATGATTGACGTCCTCGCCCTTGAGCGTCTGCTCAGCCACAAAGGTCAGAGCGCTCTTGGAGTCATCATCCTTGACGTAGTAGCGGTACAGTCTAAACGTCGAGTCGGGGTACTTGGTGTCAACGTAGGCACGCCCCGTAAAGACCTTGTACAGCGTGAGCTTGCTCTGCTTAGACTTATAGGTATTCCTGATCGAGAAGTCCGTATATCTAATATCGTAGACCTTGTCAAAGGCCTTCTCGAGTTCGCTTTCGGACGTGAGGTGCCAACCGTCCTTACCAACAATGCCATCGATGACCTCGCGCACACGGTACTCAATGCGACGTCCCTCGGCATCGTAGGCAGCGAGCTTATTATCGCTCGGCAGAGCGTTGCTATTGGAATTGTCCCCGTACTGGCCGATGCTGAACGTCCAGTTGTTGCCGTCCTTCTCAAGGCTGTCCGTCCAGGCCACAGCAGTCTTGCCGTCAAGGATCTCCTGACCAGAGTCGGTCTTACCCGTATTAGAGCTGGCCACGCTATAGCCCTTTGCCTGCGTATCATCCACAGTTAGTGCAAGGCCAGACCAAGGCAAAGCAGCGCCATCGGTCCAGTTGCCGTTAGCTCCGTACGAACCCGCAAGCAAGCGGCGCTGCACGTAGATAGAAATCGCCGGCAGGTCGTCTTTGGAGTAACCGACAGGGACGTTCTCCCACAGCTTCTCACCCGAGACCGTTACCGAGCCGTGGATATGGAAATTGAACGTCGAGTCCTCACGGTAAACGAGCTGCTGGTCGTTGTCTGCAAGGAGGTAATCGGCAAACGACGTAACCTCGTCATCTGCCTTATCCCACGAGCCGGGGTCCTTTGTATAGGAATCCTTCGAAACCGTATCGTCATCATAGTAGTCGAGCGCGCCCTTGGTGTCATCCAGGACATTCATATCCACACGCGCGTAATAGACGTACTGTCCGCCGTTGCCGTCGTACTTGGGAAGGTTCTTGAACGTGGCGTATTGGGTAAAGTCGCCCTTGGTGTCGTTGCGCAGGCGATCGGCTGGGTCGGACGACACCCACTCAAAGTGGCCGTCGTACTCGGAAGGAGAAACCGACGAGAGCGTGATTACGGGATTTCCTTCGCCATCTATAATGATATTGCCGTTATCGTCATACGTATAAGCCGCACGATACAGCACCAGCTTAACGTCAGGGCGCTGGTTGAGGACGTCCTTGACGTAGTGGTCAAACCACTTGGTATGGAACGTCACGTCTTTGGTGCCCGTACGCTTGTTAGTAAACGAATAGTTGAGCTGGTCTTCCTGGTGCCAGGGCGAACCGAAGTCTGTGCTCGAAAGTCCGCCGACGGATCGATAGTCACCGGCATTGACGATATTCTCCTCGACCTTCCAATCAACGATAGCGCCGGAAAGATCGTACTTAGGAAGTCCCACGACGGAGAAGAAGGATGAGGCCTTGTTCACATCGACCGTAAAGGTAATAGACTTTGAATCCTCTGAAACAATCACATCGGTGTTTACGGAGGCGTCAGCAGACCCAGTTAGCTGGCTAAAGTTGCCCTCCGAATCTTTTTTCTTTAGAGGCTGGTCTTTTTTACCGGCAACCCTAACGGACAGCTCTCGACTGTTGTCACAGACAAACGTAAACTCGGAGCTCGATGCGGGCGCAGAGATTGTTATCTGAGCCTTGGGGCGCTTGATCGCAGCAGATCCAGCGTCAGCCCAGGTCTTATCGATAGAGATATCCACCGAACCAACGCGGCGATTCGTGACCTCGAGAGAATTTTTATCGAGATTTTCCCCATACGAAACCTCATACGAAAAGCCCTGCGAAAGGTTCTTGGAGATCATGCGAGTAGAGGTATCCGTCTCAGGCCAATTTCTAAGCAGCGAACCATAGGCCGCAATCTCCTCGGCAGAGCCGTCTGTAGCCCTGCGAACAGCAGTATCGCGATCGATGACCTCATATCTTAGGTCGTCTGGTGTATCGCTACTATTAAGCGTA
Organism: Collinsella sp. SGI.180; assembly: GCF_050313455.1. NCBI lineage: Bacteria > Bacillati > Actinomycetota > Coriobacteriia > Coriobacteriales > Coriobacteriaceae > Collinsella > Collinsella sp. SGI.180. The sequence goes on along the minus strand of NZ_JBNPLL010000013.1, from coordinate 3,725 downwards.
GACAGCTCTCTGATAGCGACGTCATTCTTGGAAAGCCCGCCAACTGGGACATTTAATTCGTCGTACCAAGAGTTCTCTTCGTTAAGAGTGGCCTCAGTAATCAGTTGACCCTCCTTATAGGCCAACTGTTCATCCCTTTGAGAAACGATATCGTGCTTCGCATACAGGCCAATCTCAACAGGCACGCGGGAGGCAGCGTTGCCGCTATCAAGCCATTTCTTGGAGACCGCAAATTTCGAACTGGAGGCATTGCCTTCAATCACGCGCCGGTTATAAAACTTGGTATAGATTTTGCGAGACTCGGGGTCGATACCGCGAACCGTATGGTCTAGGTTAAAGCCATCCACCGATTCCTCAAGAAAGAGGTAGTCGTACTTAGACCCGTTGTCGTCATATTTGGGTAGACGGATAAACTCAACATGCCAAGGACTCGTCTCCCACCAGCCAAGCTCCCAGGAAGAGCCAGGAATCGTCTGAAGATTGGGCGTGGGATCAACGCGACCGTCCAGCTCAATCGTTGTAAGCAGCGAATCGTTGCGGATTACCTTGACCGTTACCTTTGGAGCAACGCCATTACCACATTGTTTGGCATCCTGTGTCCAAATAGGATTGCCATCGGCATCAAGGGCCTGCCAATACTTATCAACGGTCGCATCAACTGTATCCACGTAGCTGTTGACAAAGCATTTCTCCTTAGCATCATATTCGCCATTAAAGGAAAGGAGATTCTGGTTGCCGTTAGCATCAGTAAACGTGCCAAAAAACTCAAACGGGCCGTCCGGTGTGGTAGGCAAGGCAGAGAACCGGTCAGGATCCTGCGTGTCCAGCACCTCAACCTCTTGCCAGCGGTAAACGTACTCGTTGCCCAGCTCGTCATATCGAGGCAGACCGCTCTTCAAGAAGGACTGCTCAGAATTCTCGGCGCTCCAGCCGTTAAGCGTGACGCGACCGTCAGCGACGTCGTTCCAGGTATAGGTGCCGATAAGCGAGCCATCAGCTCCATACATGGGATCTTCCTTAGAGAACCACCGTCCGTTGTTGTATGTAGCATGCTCTTTAAGGATGCGCTGGAGCTGAAAGCTTACCTCGACGGTACCGAGCTGATCTTGATAGGCGCCGATATCCCAGCGCTTCTTGGCGCTAACGGTTTCGGTCTCAGCACGACGATTGGTGAGCGTACCGCCGTTGTAGACGCCAAAGTTGTCGGAATCGGAGCGCATCCATCCATCAAGCAAATACTCGGTGTTTGCATCGCTTGCACTGAAATAGTTGGGACCGAGATCGCCCGTCGTGTTGCCCTCGTTGTCGACCGTGCCGAACACATGCTCATAACCCGCGAGGTTCGACTCGCGGAGCTGGTAGATATAGGGGTAGCCATCGGGATCGTACTTGGCAAACTGCGTGAAGCCATCGGTGCCGTACTTATCGAGCAGCATCTTCCCAAGGTCCATCTTAGCGTTGTTGATGGAACCGTCTTCACTGTTGTAGCTCGCGCCCAGCTTATTATTCTGCTCGGCCGTGACCTCGAGCTTTACGAACTCGCCTTTGCGATCACCCGTCATCACGACCACCTGCGCCGCGCTCCGCGCATCGTTGCCGGGCCTTGCGGAATAGCGCCACAGAGTATAGGTGGCCGCAGGGCGCGAAATATCGTTGCCATTGGAATCGGTCGAACCGGGCGCGTAGTCGTCGAGCCAGACCTTGGTAGCCTCAAACCGCGTGGTGCCCGTATGGCGCACCGTCATAGTACCGCCGCTGTAGCACGCGGAGATATCGCTCGCATAGTCGGGAACGGCCTTGTTGTCGTAGGAGACCTCGTAGGCATCGCGATAGCCGGAGGTGCCGGAGTTATCTATTGTCTGCTGGATCAGGCGGTACTTCATCGACACGCCGGATGGATGGTAGGCCGGCATGCGACCGCTTATAACATAGTTGTTGGAAGCATTGTCATTCCAGGTAACACTAAAGAGCTGGTGTTCGATGAGCTGCAGAAGACCGTCCCCGTTGATATTGCTTACATCCTTGTCGTCAGACGCACCCATATGCCGCGCAGCCGTAAGGGTCAGGTACTTACCCCATCTCGAATACCAGCCATTATCGCCGGAAAGGTTGTGATCCACCATATCGTTGCCGATGTGGACATCGACGTTAAAGCTAACGTTTTTGAGCATCATCAGACATTCTTTGGCATAGGGCTCCACATAGTCCGTACGGCCACTCAGCATGGAGGAGTCGGGCACGATGTAGTCGCCAGACTCAGAGCGCTGCGAAGGGTCGGCGTTGCAGTTAGGATAGAGTGTCGAGCCAGTTTTGACTTCCACGGCCCCAGCGCCCGCCGTCACGTGGGAAATTGCATACGTGATGGGCTGTTCTTGCGCCGTGCCGTCGTCCGTTCGCGTCACGACCTTGGCGGGAAGCTTGCCAGCGAGTACCACGGACGCCTCGTATTCGGAGACCGTGGACGCTGCAACGCTTACCAAGTGGCCATCGGTCTTGGCGGCATCGAGGATCTCCTGGGTAAATCCGAGCTGCGCGGCCGCCTCATCGGACAGGATATCTCCGTCCTCGGTGAGCGCCACATAGGTCTTACCGCCATCAAGAGAATAGAACACACGGTATTCGTTTCGATTCTGGAGAGCCTCCGCAGACGGGCGGTTGGCGTTGTTGTTATCGGCCCAAAGCGTGGTGAACGTGATCTTGCTGCCGTAAGAATCCACAGGGGTCACTGCAGAAACCGGATCCTGGGAGGTGCCCGCCACAGCGACGGCAACCGTTGGGGAAGCATCGGCCCTATCAATCCCAAGAAGCTCCTCAACATGGGAGCGCGCGGGAATAGTGAGCTCGCAAGTACGCACGCCCTCGGTCTGCGTCTGTTGTATCGCCCAGTCAAGCGTTGACTCCTCGTCTTTGAGGAGCGCGGAATCGAGCAGTACATCGGCATCGACGGCAAAGGACTCTTGAGCCTCAAAGGAAAGGTCGGCATCGGTCTGCTCGTCATGCGGAGTAGCGAAAGCCACAGTAAGCTTAGTGGCAGTGAGCTGTGCATACCCAAGGCGGATGCGCGTGGGATTGCCCTCAGCGTCCAAGCGGTAGAGGGCAATGCGCTTGATGCCATCATGGTCCTGGAGCTTGGCCGAATCGAGGTCGAATGTGAGCCCGGCGGGAAGATCGACGGTAAAGGTGTCGCCTTCAAGCAGCGCCGCGTTGAGAACACACTTGATGTTGAGCGAGGCAGGCAGCTGCACAGGAATTTCCTCGATGGGGCCTGCTCCAGCAAGCTCTCCCAAGCGCTTGTCAAAGGCAAGGCCCTCGGAGGATACCGTGAGCGCACTGGCATCGTGCGACCAATCGCGCGGGACCACGTCAACGGCATCCTGGTTGCCAGAAGTGTCCTCGTTGGAGGCTGTGGTGTTGTTGGAAGTGTTTGAGTCAGACTTGTCGTCGTTCGAAGCACTCGCGCTAGCCTCATCCGAACTATCGCTCGACGAGACGCCCGATGCGGCGTCCGAGCCGGTCTTGTCATCCGACTCCCCCGCCGCATCGGTCTCGGCAAACGGTTGGACAATGTCCTGCCACGACTGGGCGTCCTCAAGCGTAAGGGCAACCGCGCTGGCAACGCCGTTACCCAAAAGGGCCTCGACGCACATGATAAAGGTGAGGGCAAAAGCCACAGCACGCTTAAACTGCCTCATCCCAACCTACTTTCGGTAATAGTGTCCTAGACT
>NZ_JBNPLL010000012.1:0-61422 GCF_050313455.1 Collinsella sp. SGI.180 | reverse complement strand
CAAATAACACGTCATGGAATGGCCCCTGCTCTTATATGTTCAATGTGTGGGGTATTCAATATCAGATGCACATGACGAGTGCCATTGCGGTGGCAAAGGATGCGTCGTGCACCATAAACGGTACGGTTATCGACGATTCGTTCGTGTTTCCCTCTGATTATTTCAACGGTCGCGACATAAGCGGTCAGGACGAGAAACGCTGCGCGGTTTACGCCCTTGGTTCTGTGACGCTCGCCGGCAACACGAAGGTCACTACGGCCAAGGCGAAGGGCGTCGATGCGTCCGATGTCGGTAGCTACGGTAAGGTTCACGTCGATAGGTCTTTTACGGGCGCAGCCGTCTTGTCTATCGACGATACCAAGTTCGATCCCGAGTCCAATAAGCAGTATTACTACTATGAGTATGTGAACCTTGGCACGAGCGATCTTTCGCAGGAGGATCTTGCGAGCAGGCTCAAGCTCGCCAACGAAAACCTTGCATACGACGTTACCGATGGCAAGGTCAAGGTTATCCATCGCAAGCACGAGCACGAGTGGGCCTATTCCGCCAACGAGGATGGGTACAGCATCGCGGCTAGGTGCAACGGGCAGTATGAGGCCTCGCACTGTGTCTACTCCAAGGACGGCGAGACGATCTCGCTGATGTCGTCCAAGAGAGGCGACCTGAGCTTTACCTACAACGGCAAGCAGCGCGACGCCGTGCTTGCTACGACCAAGCCGTCTCAAAAGGACAACGCTGTAGCCCAGGGCAAGGTAACGATTGTGAGTGCACGCTTTTACCGTTTCGTGGATGAGAATGACACCGTGGGCATCGAGATGGAAGGGTCGCAGCCGTGCGATGCGGGTACCTATCGCGTGGTGGCGACGGTTGCCATCGAGGGGCAGAGCGATGTTACGCTCGAGCGCGTGTTCAAGATCGATGGAATTAAGCTAAGTACTTGCAAGGTCGAGGTGCTCAATAACGACACAGTCAAGAATAACTTGCCAGCGTTCAAGTGGACGGGTGAGAAGATCGCTCCGCAATTTAAGGTGACTACAACGGTAGATGGTGAGACGGTTGACCTCAGGTTGGGTGTGGACTATGAGTTCGATCAAGACCGTGGAGATCGGGACGGTACCGATCCCGGTACGTATAGAACCTGGCTGTGGGGCTTGGGCAACTTTGCTTATGGTCAGAGTTTCTACTGGAGCATCTACGGCACGCAGTTCGAGAATGTTCAGGCTAAGGGCTTTGACGGCACCTATGATGGCATGGCTCACTCGCCGTCGGTGACGGTCGACAACGCCCCCGAGGGCATGAAGATCGAATATAGCGTCGATGGTGGCTCGCTGTACGAAGACCGAATCCCCTCCTATACCAATGTCACGCGCGATATCTATGACAACGTGTGTCCCGAGAAAATTAAGTACCGTATTACCGCACCCGACTACGTGCCGGTGGAGGGCAAGCTTGAGATTAAGATCCGCCCCGCCGATCAGGCCGCTCCCAAGGACGTCAAGACGACGGCCGCGACCGGGCATGCCTTGGCGGACGGTAGCATCGACGGGATTGATAACACCTACGAATGGAAAGCCGAGGCCGCCAGCGACTATCAGCGGATTGCCGAAGGCGAGACGTCGGTTAAGGGCCTCGCCGCTGGCAAATACAGCGTTCGCCTTAAGGCCGACCGTAACCATAACGCCTCCGAGGCCCTGACGGTTGAGGTCAAGGACGGCCCCAAGAAGGCCGACGGTAGCGGTTGGAAGCACGACGATACCGAGCACTGGAACACCTGCACCTGTGGCAAGGAGGACGTTGGCCGCGCAGAGCATGACTTTGAGTGGGTCGTCGACCAGGCCGCTGCGGCTGATAAGCCCGGTTCCAAGCATGAGCGCTGCAAGACGTGCGGCTACGAGCGCGAGTCTGTCGAGATTCCCGCCTTCGGCATCAAGGGCTACTCCGACGAGTACGACGGCGACTATCACACGGTTGATGCGACGAGTCTGCCCGAGGGCGCGACGGCCCAGTACAGCACCGACGGTAAGAACTGGTCCCCCGAGGCCCCCAAGATTAAGGACGTCGGCACGCTGACTGTGTCCTATGAGGTAACAATCGACGGCGTGAAGACCGAGGGTAAGGTGACTCTCGAGGTCAAGCCGCGCGCGATCAAGGTCACCGCCCAGGACGCCTCCAAGACCTACGGCGAGGCTGATCCCGTGTTTACGTGGGATGTCACTGCTGGCAAACTCGTTGCGGGCGAAGCGCTTCAGGGTCTCGAGATTAAGCGCGAAGATAGCGACAACGTGCGTGATGGCGGCTATGTGCTGCACCTGACGCAGGCCAAGGACGCCAACCCCAACTACAGCATCACGTTCGTCGACGGCACGTTCACCATCAACCAGCGCGTGCTCACTGTGAAGTGGGGTACCAGCGAGTTTGTTTACGATGGCAAGGAGCACTGCCCCGAGGCGACGCTCGGTAACGTCATCGACGACGATGACCTTGGCGCGACCGTCGAAGGCTCCCAGACCGAGGCCGGCGCTTCTTACACGGCGAACCTCACCGCACTGACGGGCGACGACGCGGGTAACTACAAGCTTCCCGCCGAAGGCCTGACGTGCGAGTTCTCCATCAAGAACGCCGCGCAGGGCGCGCCGGTGGTCCAGGTTGCGGCCGAGACCGTGAGCGGCAAGCGTGACGGCAAGATCACGGGCGTCGACGCGACGATGGAGTGGCGTGCCAAGGGTGCTGACAAGTATCAGGCGGTGGACGAGGGCACGGCCGAACTTACGGGTCTTGCCGCCGGCACGTATGAGGTGCGCTACCAGGCCAAGGCCAACTATGACGCTTCTTCCGCCACCGAGGTTACCGTGGCGGCCGGCCCCAAGCTGGTCGTGACGCTGCCGAGCAATCAGGTGGGCTACGCGCTCACCTCGACGGCAACCGAGCTCGATTGGCACGGGACTGCAACACTCACCATGGGCATCGACAGCGCGTACTTTGCGGGTAAGGACTACGCCGTCAAGGTCAACGGCAAGGCCGTTAAGCTTTCCGCCATGGGCACCTATGAGCTCAAGGACGTCGAGGGCGATGTGAACGTGACGGTCGAGGGCGTGCTTAAGCACGAGCCCGACGGCTCCGGCTGGGCACGCGATGCCAAGAACCACTGGCATAACTGCCGCTGCGGCAACATCATCGACAAGGCCGAGCATACCTTTAAGTGGGTTGTCGACAAACCGGCGACTACCGAGGTCAAGGGCAAGAAACACCAGGAGTGCACCGTCTGCGGCGAGAAGGGCGCAACCGAGGAAATCGCGATTCTGGTACCCGAGATCATCGACGGTAAGGGCCAGACGATGGTGGTCGACGCCGCCAAGGACCTGAGCTTCCGTTCGAGCGCACCGCTCGCATTCTTCCAGAAGGTACTGGTCGACGATAAGGAGGTCGCGGCCGAGAACTACGTGCTCACCGAGGGCTCTACGATCGTGACGCTCAAGGCGAGCTTCCTGAATACGCTCGGCGTGGGCGAACACAGGCTGAGCGTGGTTTCGACCACGGGCACGGCCGAGACGACCTTTACCGTTGCCGAGGCTGCCAAGCCCGCTCCTGGCCAGACCACCACGACTACGACTTCCAAGCCTAAGAAGAGGGCTAGCAAGGAGGCGTTGCCTGAGTCCGGCGACAGCACTTATGTCATTGCGGGTGCCGTACTCGCTGCCGGTGTGGTAGTCCTGCTGCTGGCGTGGGCCATCATGAAGCGCCGCGCTTAACCGCGCACCAGCTCCCAGCGGGTCCGGATCGAGCGATCCGGACCCGCTTTTATGCCCACCGCCTCTCGGACCAAGATAAAACGGGTCGCTCGAACCGTGTGGCAGATCCATTTTCGACTGTCCTCAGCTTGCCAGTTCGAAAATGGACCCGCCCCAAGATTGAATCCTTATTTCAACTTTACACCTGGCTTTACAGCTGTCTTGTCAGCTGTAAAGCCAGGTGTCATACTAAAGCCCCAAGATTCGCCAAAAGAGAGGGGCCTTGATGGCACAGAGCGCGAACATGGATGCATCGGAGCTTGCACGCGATATCGCGGCCGGCCTGGCATCGGCAACGACGGCAACGGAGCGCGCGGCACTGGTGCCCGCAGAGCTCGTCGAGGCCATTCATCAGCTAAAAACCCAACGTGACGCAGTGATCCTGGCGCACTATTATGTGGCGCCCGAGGTCCAGGCCGTGGCCGATTTCGTCGGCGACAGCTTCTACCTGGCAAAGCTCGCCAAGAGCCTGCCGCAGCAGACTATCGTGCTGTGCGGCGTGGAGTTTATGGGCGAGAGCGCCAAGCTGCTCAATCCCACCAAGACCGTGCTGCTGCCCGAGCCGGGCGCGGACTGTCCCATGGCGCACATGGTCAAGCACGAGACGGTCGACGCGGCGCGCGCCGAATATGGCGACGACCTGGCCGTGGTGTGTTACGTCAACTCGACGGTCGAGATCAAGAGCTGGAGTAACGTGTGCGTTACCAGCTCTAACGCCGTCAAGATCGTCTCCGAGCTGCCGCAGCAGCACATCTTGTTCATTCCCGACCAGAACCTGGGCCGCTTTGTGGCCGAGCAGGTGCCCCAAAAGCACGTCATCCTCAACAACGGCTACTGCCCGCGCCATCACATCATCACCGTCGAGCAGATCGTCGACGCACAGGAGGCGCACCCCGATGCGCTCGTGCTGGCGCACCCCGAGTGCAAGGCCGACGTCCTGGCCGAGGCCGACTACATCGGCTCCACTGCCGGCATCATCAAGTATGCCGAGGAGTCGGACGCGAGCGAGTTTATCATCGTGACGGTCCGCGGCGTGCTCTACGAGCTCGAGCGGCGCTGCCAGGGCACCGGCAAAAAGTTCTACTTCCCCGCGGTGCAGCCCACCTGCGTCAACATGGATCTCATCACGCTCGAAAAGCTCGTGCGCTGCCTGGAGACGGGCGAGGGCGAGGTGCAGATCGGCGTGTCGGATGAGGCCGCCGACCAGGCCAAGCTCACGCTCGACCGCATGCTCGAATACGCGGCGCGCTAAGCCAATGTGACATGAGGGACCATCCCTTATGCCACATTACAAGGGAGAGGATTCCTGTGGAAACCAAACAATGCCCCGACATGGAGTGCGACGTCGTCATTGCCGGTTGCGGCGTGGCGGGCCTATACGCGGCCCTCAATCTGCCGACGAGCACGCGCGTGATCATGCTCTCCAAGGGCGCTGTCGACGAGTGCGATTCGATGCTCGCGCAGGGCGGTATCTGCGTGCTTCCCGAAGGCTCTGACTACGACGCCTTCTTTGAGGACACTATGCACGCCGGCCACTACGATAACCGCCGCGAGAGCGTCGACATCATGATCCGCTCGAGCCGCTCGGTCATCAACGACCTGCTGGCCATGGGCGTGGACTTTGAGCGCAAGGCCGACGGCAGCCTCAACTTTACCCGCGAGGGTGCGCACAGCCGCCCGCGCATCGCCTTCCATGCCGACATTACGGGCAAGGAGATCACGACCAAGCTCCTCCAGGCCGTTCGCAAGCTGGATAACGTGCAGATTTTGGAGCACGTGGCCATGACCGACATCCTGACGGGCGAGCGTGATGGCGCCACGGCGTGCCTCGGCGTCGTCGCCGTTCCCGTGGATGAGGACAACTCGGTTCGCCCCGCCGACGAGCTGGCAAATGCCGCCGACGGAGTGCATGCCGGCGAGCCGTTTAAGATCCATGCCCGCCACACGCTGTGGGCGACAGGCGGCATCGGCGGCGTGTACGACCACTCGACCAACTACCCGCAGCTCACGGGCGATGCCTGCTACATCGCCCAGGAGCATGGCATTAAGATGGAGCACCTGGACTACGTGCAGATTCACCCCACGGGACTGTTCTCGCCGCAGCCGGGCCGCACCTTCCTGATCAGCGAGAGCTGCCGCGGCGAGGGCGCGATTTTGCTCAACGCCGCCGGCGAGCGCTTTACCGATGAGCTTCAGCCGCGCGATGTGGTCGCCGCCGCTATTCGCGAGCAGATGAAGCAGGATGGTACCGAGCACGAGTGGCTGAGCTTTGCCCCCGTTGAGCGCGACGTGGTGACCGGACACTTTGCCAACATTCGCGCACGCTGCCTGGAGGACGGCCGCGACATCTTGGACGAGCCCATCCCCGTCACACCCACGCAGCACTACTTTATGGGCGGCGTGTGGGTCGACAAGGACGGCCGCACCTCGATGCCCGAGCTCTACGCCGCCGGCGAGACGGCCTGCAACGGCGTTCACGGCAAGAACCGCCTTGCATCAAACAGCCTGCTCGAGGCGCTGGTCTGGGGTCGTCGCGCCGCGTGGCACATGCGTACCGGCCAGTCGCTCGCCGTGGAGCAGGCGGGCGAGCCCGCGCTCGATGGCCGTCATCGCGCCCTGAGCGCCGACACCCTGGCAATCGATGATTTGGCCCGTGCCGCCGGCACGCAGGCCGTGGAGGAGTAGACCATGAACCCCATTACCATGAAGCTCGTCGTCGATGATCTGATTCTGCAGGCTCTGCGCGAGGACATTACGTTTGAGGACGTGAGCACGGCGAGCGTGTGCCCCACGGCGCGTCCCGCCACGGTGGAGCTCATCGCCAAGGCCGATGGCATCATCGCGGGCCTGGATGTGTTCGCTCGCACCTTTGAGCTGCTGGATTCGCAGAGCTCGGTGCTGTTTGACGTTGCCGATGGCGACGAGGTGCACGCCGGCGACCATGTGGGCCAGGTACGCGGCGATGCGCGCGTGCTGCTTTCGGGCGAGCGCGTGGCGCTCAACTACCTGCAGCGCATGAGCGGTATCGCTACCTATACGCACCAGATGGCTGCGGCGCTCGAGGGCACCAAGACCGTGCTCGTCGACACGCGCAAGACCACGCCGGGTATGCGCGTCTTCGAGAAGGCCGCGGTCGAGATCGGCGGCGGCAGCAACCACCGCTACAATCTGTCGACGGCCGTCATGCTCAAGGACAACCACATCGACGCCGCCGGCGGCGTGACGCGTGCGATCGAGATGGCGCGCGCCCATGCATCGTTTACCGCGACGGTCGAGATCGAGTGCGAGAACCTGGACATGGTGCGCGAGGCCGTGGAGGCCGGCGCCGACATCATCATGCTCGACAACATGACCCACGATGACATGGCTGCCGCGATTGAGCTTATTGCCGGTCGCGCCAAGACCGAGTGTTCGGGCAACGTGGATGCCAGCAATATCCGTGCGCTTGCCGACCTGGGCGTTGACTTTATTAGCTCGGGAGCGTTGACGCACTCTGCGCCGATTCTCGACCTCTCGCTTAAGCACCTGCGTCTGCTGGACGGTAAATAATGGACGCCCGCGAGCGTCGCCGTTCCATCATGGGCGTGCTCGAGCGAGCCAAAGACCCCGTCTCCGGCAGTACGCTTGCTCGCGAGGTGGGTGTGAGCCGCCAGGTTGTCGTGCAAGACATCGCCCTGCTGCGCGCCGATGGGCACGATATCGTGGCGACCAATCGCGGCTACGTGCTGCAGGAGGCCCCCAGCAGCCCCGCCGTGCCCACACGCCTGGTCAAGGTTCGCCATAGCGTGGAGCAGGCAGGCGATGAGCTCACGAGTATCGTCGACGCCGGAGGCGCCGTGCTCAACGTGATCGTCAATCACCGCGTGTACGGTAAGATCACGGCCGACCTGGACATCCGCAATCGTCGCGATGTTGAGCGCTACCTGCACGATATCGAGAGCGGCAAGAGCTTTCCGCTACTAACGGTGACGAGCGGCTATCACTTCCATCGCATCGCGGCAGAGGATGAGCAAACCCTCGACGAGATCGAGGCTATGCTCAAGGAGAAGGGCTATCTGGCAGACCTGATGCCCTACGAAGACGATCTATCGTAGCCGACGCTGCAAACGCCCCTAAGCGGCAATCTGACGTTCAATCGTCGGTCGCGTACAAAAGTACGCTTCCCTCCTCTTTCACGTCACCTTGCTCGCTTGGGGGCGTTTTCGCTGACTTATGCTCAACCTGCGACGGTGCCAAATTAGCTATCCGCACAAAAAAGAGGCCTCTGCGGCGATGCGGAGGCCTCCTTTTTGTGCACGGTGTACTTGTGAGTGTGCAAGTGGGGGAGTTGTTACTCCTCGACGATCTCGGTGATCGCGCCGGCGGGGCAAGCGTCCTGGCAAGCGCCACAGGCGACGCAGGAGTCCTCGTCAGCAACGGTAGCGACGTCCTGGAGCTCCAGAACGCCAGCGGGGCAGGAGTCGACGCAAACGCCACAAGCGATGCACTCGTCGGCATCAATTACGGGATGAGCCATGGTAGTTTCCTCTCTGTTGACCGACGCTACAGGCGATGCGCGCCGGTTTGATTCGGGCAAAAACATACCACGTGAGCGACCGTTTGCAATACCCTCTGGCCGGCATCTTCATACCATTCGCCGAGTATGCCACGGCTTACTAAGAAACGCACAGGTGAGGCTGGTGAGCTGTGCAGATGTTAGCTAAAGGTGACTCGAATTATTGAGCAATTGAGTGGGCTTTCGGAAAGCGCATCCCGTTATCTGGTCGAAAAACGGGTCGCAGTTTCCGGTTGGGCCCGCTAGCGGAAACTACGACCCGGTATCAGCTCTCAAAACGGGATATTGTTTCCGGTTGAGCCTTCAGACGGAAACTACGACCCGGAATCCACACTCAAACCGGGACGAGCTTTCCGTAAAGCAGCCCCAGGCACCCCCGGCCCAAACCTCAGCCATCTCTACATAGATCTCGATAGATTTGCCGAGAACTCAATCAGCGCATCTACCTGCGTATTCGAGAACCTAAACTCTAAGTGATAAGAAATCTTATATGAATTGACTTAGATTTTGTATATTCCGGTCCATAAGGGGATACACTACATCCTGAAAGACAAACCGAAAGACCGCTTGGCAGACCGCCGAGTCGGTGCAAACGCACAAGAGAGAGGGAATTTCTAATGGGCAAGATTCTTGGTATCGACCTTGGTACTACTAACTCCGCAATGGCCGTTCTCGAGGGCGGTTCTCCGACCATCATCGTGAACGCCGAGGGCGACCGCACCACCCCGTCTGTCGTGGGCTTCCGTGCCGACGGCGACCGCGTCGTGGGCAAGGCCGCTAAGAACCAGGCGGTCACCAACCCCAAGAACACCGTGTTCTCCATCAAGCGCTTCATGGGCCGCAAGTACTCCGAGTGCACCTCCGAGCTCAAGACCGTGCCGTATGAGGTCAAGGAGGGCCAGGGTGGCCGTGCCGTCGTCGACATCGAGGGCAAGGAATACACCGCCGAGCAGGTGAGCGCCATGACGCTCGCAAAGATGAAGGCCGACGCCGAGAAGTATCTGGGCGAGACCGTCACCGACGCCGTCATCACCGTCCCGGCCTACTTCAACGACGCCCAGCGTCAGGCCACCAAGGACGCCGGTAAGATCGCCGGCCTCAACGTTAAGCGTATCGTCAACGAGCCGACCGCTGCCGCTTTGGCCTATGGCCTGGACAAGCAGGGCTCCGACCAGCGCATCCTGGTCTTCGACCTGGGCGGCGGTACCTTCGACGTCTCCATCCTCGACCTCGCCGACGGCGTGTTTGAGGTTCTGTCCACCTCGGGCGACAACCACCTGGGCGGCGACGACTGGGATCAGCGCGTCATCGACTGGATGGCCGATAAGTTCCAGCAGGAGAACGGTGTCGACTTGCGTCAGGACCCCATGGCCCTGCAGCGTCTGAAGGAGGCCGCCGAGAACGCCAAGAAGGAGCTCTCCGCCGCCCAGCAGTCCACTATCAACCTGCCGTTCATCACCATGAACCAGTCCGGCCCGCTGCACCTCAACTACACGCTGACCCGCGCCGAGTTCGAGAAGATCACCCGCGACCTGCTCGAGCGCTGCAAGCAGCCTGTCACCAACGCCCTGCGCGACGCTAACCTTAAGCTCTCCGATCTGACCGAGGTCATCCTCGTCGGCGGCTCCACCCGTATGCCCGCCGTCCAGGAGCTCGTCAAGACCATGACCGGCAAGCAGCCCAACATGTCCGTGAACCCCGACGAGGTCGTTGCCGACGGCGCTGCCGTCCAGGGCGGCGTGCTCACCGGCGACGTCGAGGGCATCCTGCTGCTCGACGTTACCCCGCTGTCGCTGGGCGTCGAGACCATGGGCGGCATCATGACCAAGATGATCGACCGCAACACCACGATTCCGACCTCCAAGACCGAGGTCTACTCCACCGCTGCCGACAACCAGACCAGCGTCGAGATCAACGTGCTCCAGGGCGAGCGCGAGCTTGCCCGCGACAACAAGTCGCTCGGTAAGTTCCAGCTGACCGGTATCCCGGCTGCCCGCCGCGGCGTGCCGCAGATCGAGGTCACCTTCGACATCGACGCCAACGGCATCGTCAAGGTCTCCGCTAAGGACAAGGGCACCGGCAAGGAGCAGCAGATCACCATTTCCGGCTCCACCGCTCTGTCCGACGAAGAAGTCGATCGTATGGTCAAGGACGCCGAGGCTCATGCCGAGGAGGACAAGAAGCAGAAGGAAGAGGTCGAGGTCCGCAACCAGACCGACAGCCTGTGCTACTCCACCGAGCAGACCCTCAACGAGCTGGGCGACAAGGTTTCCGCCGACGTGAAGTCCAAGGCCGAGGCCGCTATCGCCGATGCCAAGAAGGCGCTCGAGGGCTCTGACGTCGAGGCCATCAAGGCCGCTGGCGAGTCCCTGCAGTCCGTGGCCTACGAGCTGGCTCAGGTTGTCTACGCCGACGCTCAGCAGCAGACCGACGGTGCCGCCGGCGCCCAGCCTGCCGACGATGACGTCGTCGACGCCGACTACGAGGTTGTGGACGACGAGGACAAGTAATCATGTCCGCCCGTAAAGCTCGCACGGAGGCGGCTGCCGTTGGAGCCGCCCCCGTTGACTCTGAGGAGAAGGACGTGAAGATTCCCGTAGAGGCCGTCGACGATACCGAGGCCAACGAGGCCGAGGCCGCCGAGGCTGTCGAGAACCAGGTAGAGGATTCCAACAAGGAGGCGACGATGACCGAGGACGAGATGGTGGAAGCCGCTATCCGCGCCGGTGAGGAAGCCGCCGACAACGACTTTAAGCTCAAGTTCGAGCAGGCCCAGAAGGAGCTTGCCGACGTGCGCAATGAGCTCGATGCTGCGGCAGAGGCTCAGAAGGCTGCCGAGGACAAGGCGAAGGACGCCACCGAGCGCACCGCCCGTCTGCAGGCCGACTGGGAGAACTTCCGTCGCCGCACCGCCAGCGAGCGTATCGCCGAGCGTGAGCGCGCGACAGAGAAGCTTGTCACTGCGCTGCTGCCGGTGGTCGACGATATCGAGCGTGCGATCGACCATGCCCGCAGCCAAGAGCTTGCCGACGACTTTAAGCAGTTCGTCGACGGCGTCGACGCGGTACATGCCAAGCTACTCGATGTGTTTGCGCACGAGGGCGTTGAACCCATCGACCCCAAGGGCGAGGCGTTCGATCCGCTCGAGCATCAGGCCGTGGGTCGCGTCGAGGACGCATCGCAGTACGACGAGACCGTCAACGACGTGTACCAGAAGGGCTACCGCATGGCGGACCGCATCCTGCGTTCCGCGATGGTGACGGTGACCTACGGTGGCGAAAAGCGCCCCGCACCGGAGCCCGAAGCGGCGCCCGAGGATGCTGCGGCCGATACGGCCGAGAGCACCGAGGAGTAATTGAGAAGGGCCCCGGGGCAACACCCGGGGCCCTTTCTGGCCTAGTGCCATATGAAAGCATGAACCGCCGCCCGCTGGGCGACGGATAAAACAGGAGAGGAGCTACGATGGCTGCAGGCAAAACCTTCTATGACATCCTGGGCGTATCCAAGAGCGCCTCCGACAAAGAGATCAAGAGCGCGTTTCGCAAGCTCGCGCAAAAATATCACCCCGACGCCGGCGGCGACGAGGCCAAGTTCAAGGAGATCAGCGAGGCCTACGAGACGCTTTCGGACGAGAAGAAGCGCAAAGAGTACGACCAGATGCTCATGTTTGGCGGCATGCCGGGCGCAGGCGGCGCGTATGGCGGCGGCTACGGTGCCGGCGCGGGTGCCAGCGGCTGGGGAGACATCTTCGACAGCATCTTTAGCGGCAACGGCGCCTGGGGCAGCGATTGGGGCTCGGGCTTTGCCGGGGCTGCGGGCGCTGCCGGTGCCGGCGCGGGTCGCAGCCGCGCTCGCAAGGGCGGCGACCTGTCGCTGACCGTCGATGTGACGGCCGAGGACGCGTTTCGCGGCGTGACGCACAAGGTCACCTATCGCATTCCCTCGACAGGCGAGCAGCAGACCATTACGGTCTCGGTGCCCGCGGGCGCGGTCGACGGCGGCAAGCTACGCTACAAGCGTCGCGGCGAGTATGGCGTCGCCGGTGGCGAGCGCGGCGACCTGGTCGTGACCACGCATGTGGAGGAGCACCCGCTGT
This sequence comes from Collinsella sp. SGI.180, assembly GCF_050313455.1. Classification (NCBI taxonomy): domain Bacteria; kingdom Bacillati; phylum Actinomycetota; class Coriobacteriia; order Coriobacteriales; family Coriobacteriaceae; genus Collinsella; species Collinsella sp. SGI.180. The sequence goes on along the minus strand of NZ_JBNPLL010000012.1, from coordinate 48,983 downwards.
TTAAGCGCAAAGGCGCCGACGTGACCATGGAGGTACCGGTCTCGGTCTACGAGGCGGCGCTCGGCTGCACGGTGGACGTGCCCACGCCCGGCGGTGCGACGGTTCGTTTGAAAGTGCCTGCGGGTACCCAGACGGGCAAGAAGTTCCGCTTTAAGGAGATGGGGGCGCCCGACGTTAAGCACCGTGGCCGTACGGGCGCGCTGCTCGTCGAGATCAAGGTGCAGGTTCCCACGAACCTATCCGATGACGAGCGCGATGCCATGACCAAGCTGCGCGAGGCCGACACGCGCGACTACCGCGAGAAAGTTAACCGTTACAAGGCGACGTTCTAGGGCGGTCGCGGTGCACGCCCACGCCCGCGGGCTTATGATGGACGATAACGAGACGGAAAGGGGTCAGGTAGCATGGCCGAGGACAATAGGAACAAACCGCTGTACATGATCAGCGTGGCGGCCGAGCTGACCGGCATGCATCCGCAGACTCTGCGCGTCTACGAGTCCAAGGGTCTGGTGAACCCCCAGCGCTCGGGCGGCAACACGCGCCTGTATTCGCGTGCCGATATCGAGCGCCTGGAGCTCATCAACCAGCTGACCGACGAGGGCATCAACCTTGCCGGCGTGGTGCGTATCCTCGATATGAAGGAGCGTGCCGAGGAGCGCGAGCGCGAGAACGAAAAGCTCCGCGCCCGCATGCGCCAGCTCGAGGACGAGCTGCACGAGTACAAGATGCAGAAGAAGATCACCTCCCTGGCCCCGCGCGATGGCTCGGTTAATCCCGAACAGGTCATGCGCAAGCTACTGGGAGCCGGCGGGGATCTCTAGGTTCCGCCGTTCTAACGAACGGCGGACCGGCCGACGCTGCGCGCCGCCCAGAGCGACAATTTGTCATTCAAAAGGCAAGGCATGACCAGAAGGTCTATGCCTTGCCTTTTTCATGCCAACTTGTTCGCTCTGGACGTCGCTCGCTGTCCGTCCTCTACCTGCGGCGTTGCCTTGCTCCGAATGCGGCACTTGGGGACGTTCCTCACTTTGGAAATGCGGCCCGCTCGCTGTCCATCCTCTACCTGCGGCGTTGCCTTGCTCCGAATGCGGTAGTCGTTGGTAGTCATTGGGGCCCGCTCGCTGTCGTTGCCAAAACATCGGTGTTGCCGGAGTAGTCATTGGGGACGTTCTTAAATGACTAGTCGTAAGGGACGCTCTTGCACCAAATCTGCTGACCCACATCGGGCTCGTCCTGTACTTTACCAAGATAAAGTGAACGTGCAGATTCGTAACCCATTCGCAACCGTTCTATGGCACGATATTGAACGAATGCATGCTATGCGCCCAAATTTTTTGGGCAGAGTGGGAGACAGTATGGTCAAGCTGTACGAGGACGGCATCTACCTGCGCGGCGGCAGCGAGGTTGTGCCTGCGGCCGAGGCTGCCGAGCGCGGTATTACGCAGACGCCCGAGGATGCCAAGCGCGGCACCATCGCGTATTCGATCCTCCAGGCACACAATACGTCCGGCGACCCCGAGGCGCTCAAGATTCGCTTCGATGCCATGGCGAGCCACGACATCACCTTCGTCGGCATCATCCAGACGGCGCGCGCCTCGGGCATGGAGCAGTTCCCGCTGCCCTACGTGCTCACCAACTGCCATAACTCGCTGTGCGCCGTGGGCGGCACCATCAACGAGGACGACCACGTCTTTGGCCTTTCCGCGGCTAAGAAGTACGGCGGCATCTTCGTCCCGCCGCACATCGCCGTCATCCACTCCTTTATGCGCGAGAACTTCGCCGGTTGCGGCAAGATGATCCTGGGCTCCGACTCGCACACCCGCTATGGCGCCCTGGGCACCATGGCCGTGGGCGAGGGCGGCGGCGAGCTGGCAAAGCAGTTGCTGCGCGACACCTACGACGTTGCCTATCCCGGCGTCGTCGCTATCTACCTCACGGGCGCCCCGCGTCCCGGCGTCGGCCCGCACGACGTGGCGCTCGCCATCATCCGTGCCGTCTTTGCCAAGGGCTATGTCAAGAACAAGGTCATGGAGTTTGTGGGCCCGGGTATCGCGAGCATGACGACCGATTACCGCAACGGCGTCGACGTCATGACCACCGAGACCACCTGCCTGTCGAGCATCTGGGCCACCGACGAGGACACGCACGCGTTTTTGGCCATGCACGGTCGCGGCGACGACTACCGCGAGCTCAAGCCCGCCGATGTCGCCTACTACGACGGTTGCGTCGAGGTCGATCTGTCGAGCATCAAGCCCATGATCGCGCTGCCATTCCATCCTTCCAACGGCTTTGAGATCGAGGAGCTCAACGAGAACCTCGAGGACATCCTGCATGAGGTGGAGCTCGAGGCCGCCAAGATCGGCGAGGGCAAGACGCACTTTAGCCTGCTCGACAAGATCGTCGACGGCAAGCTTCGCGTGCAACAGGGCGTTATCGCCGGCTGCTCGGGCGGCAACTACGACTCCGTGGTCCAGGCTGCCCGCGTGCTCAAGGGCGCCAACACCGGCTGCGGCGAGTTCTCGCTGTCGGTCTATCCCACGAGCCAGCCCGTGGCGCTCGAACTTACGCGCCGTGGCTATATCTACGACCTTATGGAGGCCGGCGCGATCGTGCGCACGGCGTTCTGCGGTCCGTGCTTTGGCGCCGGCGACACGCCTGCCAACAACGGCCTGTCCATCCGCCACACCACGCGCAACTTCCCCAACCGCGAGGGTTCCAAGCCGGGCAATGGTCAGCTGAGCGCCGTGGCCCTAATGGACGCTCGCTCCATTGCGGCGACGGCCGCCAACGGAGGCGTCCTGACGCCGGCGACCGACCTGCCCGAGGAGACTTGGGACGAGGCCTGCGAGTACACCTTTGACGACGCGCCGTACAAAAAGCGCGTGTACTGGGGCTTTGGCAAGGCAGAGCCTGCCGACGAGCTGGTCGAAGGCCCCAACATCAAGCCATGGCCCGCGATGGAGCCTCTCGGCGACGATATCCTGCTCAAGGTGTGCTCCAAGATCATGGACCCGGTCACCACGACCGACGAGCTCATTCCCTCGGGCGAGACGAGCTCCTTCCGCTCCAACCCGCTGGGCCTGGCAGAGTTTACGCTCAGCCGCCGCGATCCGGCCTACGTGGGTCGTTCCAAGGAGGTCGACGCCGTGGAGAAGCGCCGCGTTGCCGGCGAGGCGGCGGGCGATCTGGCGGCACTCGATGCCGAGCTTGCCGGTGTGTTTGAAGCGCTGGCCGGCGCCGGCGTCGCGGCAGATGCCAAGGCGACCGAGTACGGCTCCATGCTCTATGCCAAGAAGCCCGGTGACGGTTCTGCCCGCGAGCAGGCCGCGAGCTGCCAGCGCGTGATTGGCGGTCTGGCCAACATCGTCCACGAGTACGCCACCAAGCGCTATCGCTCCAACGTGATGAACTGGGGCATGGTGCCCTTCCAGATGGAGGCCGAGCCCAACTTTGAGGTGGGCGACTACGTCTTCGTGCCGGGTATCCGTGCCGCGCTCGACGGCGATCTGCAGAACATCGCCGCCTACGTGGTGCGCGCCGATGGTGCGGTCGAGCAGATTGAGCTCTACATTGCCGATATGACGGCTGAGGAGCGTGCCATCGTCAAGGCCGGCTGCCTGATCAACTACAACAAGTTCAAGGCCGCTGTCGAGTAACGCACTTAATTGTCCGCCCGGGGCTTATCCTTTCCCGCCCGCTCACGCGCTTCGCGAGGGTCGCCCGAGGGAAAGGTGTGGCAGGGGCTACCGCGACGTTCTCGTTGGGTCTTGAGGGACGCTAATAAATAGACTTGCTTGATGCCGCCTCTGTTAATGGGGCGGCTTCTTTTTTGTCGAAAACCGCCACAAAGGGGACAGGCACCTTTGTGGCGGTTCTCGGTTTGTCTCGATCTGTAACATCTTGGCTGCTAAAAGTGGGCCTGGTGTTACAGATTTAGATTTTCGATTCGGGTGTCTTCTGTTCGTCTCGATTTGTAACAGATAGAGCTCTATTTGCCGAGTAGATGTTACAGATTGAGACAAACGGGTGCCGCTGGCCATTTCATCTTGATTTGTAACATCTGGAGCCATAAACAGTCGCTAGATGTTACAGATTGAGATAGTAAGGGGACAAGTCCGCAGCGGGTGAGCGTGCCTGCTCCCTATCGCTTAATCACTCAGAAAATCTTATATATAGAGACTTAGATTTGTGTATAAGATCGTACAAAGCTGGCAACAATACTTCTCGGACAACGTGAAGCCGCCCCGTAGGGCGGCCGCCCCAAGAGAGGTGATTCCATGAGAATCGATAAGCTAGCAATGACGTCGCGCGAGGCGTTGCAGACCGCCATGAGCACGGCTGCCGACGCGCAGGCCGGCGCGGTGGAGCCGATTCACCTGCTGTCCGCCCTGCTCGGTGCCGGCGAGCGCAATATCTCCGTGATTATCGAGCGCATCGGCGCCGACGCAGCCCAGCTTGCACACTCCACGCAAGATGCCATCGACCGCGCACCCAAGGTTTCGGGCGAGGGCCAGCAGATGGGCCTGTCCAACGAGCTCGTCCGTGTCATCGAGAAGGCCGAGAAAAAGGCCACCAAGATGGGCGACAGCTTTGTAGTGACCGAGCATCTGCTGATGGCGCTTGCCGAGGACAAAGGTGAGGCGGGCCGCGTGCTGCGCGATGCCGGCGTTACCAAGGAGCGTATCGAGCAGGTCTACGAGGAGCTGCGCGGCGATGACCGCGTGACGTCCGCCGAGGACAAGACCCAGTTTGAGGCACTGGAGCAGTACGGCCGCAACATCTGCGACCTGGCCCGTGCCGGCAAGCTCGATCCGGTTATCGGCCGTACCGACGAGATCCGTCGTACTATCCAGGTCCTGTCCCGTCGCACCAAGAACAACCCTGTGCTCATCGGTGAGCCGGGTGTCGGTAAAACGGCCATCGTCGAGGGCATCGCCCAGCGTATCGTGGCCGGCGACGTGCCGAGCACGCTGCGCGACCGCGACCTCATCGAGCTCGACATGAGCGCGCTGGTCGCCGGTGCCAAGTACCGCGGCGAGTTCGAGGACCGCTTGAAGGCCGTGCTCAAGGAAGTGCAGAAGTCCGAAGGCAAGGTCATCCTGTTCATCGATGAGCTCCACACCATTGTGGGCGCGGGTGCCACCGAGGGCTCCATGGACGCCGGCAACATCCTCAAACCGGCGCTCGCCCGCGGCGACCTGCACGCGATCGGTGCGACCACGCTCGACGAATACCGCAAGTACATCGAGAAGGACGCAGCGCTCGCCCGTCGTTTCCAGACCGTGATGGTCTCCGAGCCTACCGTCGAGGACACCATCTCGATTCTGCGTGGCCTCAAGGAGAAGTACGAGATCTTCCACGGCGTGCACATTACCGATAGCGCGCTCGTGGCCGCCGCCGATCTTTCCGATCGTTACATCGCCGACCGCTTCCTGCCCGACAAGGCCATCGACCTGGTCGATGAGGCCGCAAGCCGCCTGCGCATGGAGCTCGACAGCATGCCGGTCGAGATCGACGCCACCACGCGTCAGCTCACCCAGCTGCAGATCGAGGAACAGGCGCTCATGAAGGAGACCGACGACGCCTCCAAGGAGCGTCTGGAGACCCTGCGCCAGGAGATTGCCGAGGTTCAAGAAAAGCTCAACGTGCAAAAGGCCGGTTGGCTCAACCAAAAGAACGCCATCGACCATGTGCAGGAGCTCAAGGGCCAGCTCGATGAGGCCAAGAGCGAAGAGGAACGTGCGACGCGCAACGGAGACTTGGGCCGTGCGTCCGAGCTGCGTTACTCCGTGATTCCGGGTCTGCAACAGCAGATTCAGGATTCCGAGGCCGCGCTCGAGGCACAAAAGCAGCAGGACGGTGAAGGCCTCAACGAGCAGGTGACCTCCGACGAGATCGCCGAGGTCGTGAGCGCCTGGACCGGTGTGCCCGTCTCCAAGATGATGCAGGGTGAGCTCGACAAGCTGAAGGGCTTGGAAGGCGAGCTGCATAAGCGCGTCATCGGCCAGGATGAGGCCGTCTCCGCCGTCGCCGCGGCCGTGCGCCGTAGCCGTGCGGGCCTCTCCGATCCGGACAAGCCCATCGGCAGCTTCTTCTTCCTGGGCCCCACCGGTGTGGGCAAGACCGAACTCGCCAAGGCGCTGGCCGAGTGCCTGTTCGATGACGAGCGCGCGCTCGTGCGTATCGACATGTCCGAGTACATGGAGAAGTTCAGCGTTCAGCGTCTGATCGGTGCGCCCCCGGGATACGTGGGCTACGACGAGGGCGGACAGCTCACCGAGGCCGTGCGCCGTCGTCCGTACTCCGTGATCTTGCTCGACGAGATGGAGAAGGCTCATCCGGATGTCTTCAACGTGCTGCTGCAGGTGCTCGACGACGGTCGTCTGACCGATGGTCAGGGTCGTCAGGTGTCCTTCAAGAACACGATCATCATCATGACGTCCAACGTGGGCTCCAAGGCTATCGCCGATCTTTCGGGCAAGGACGAGGAGGAGATGCGCCATCAGGTTGACGCGGCCATGGCTCAGACTTTCCGTCCCGAGTTCCTCAACCGTATCGACGATATCGTGGTGTTCCATCCGCTCGGCATGGCGCAGATCGAAAAGATCGTCGATATTCAGCTCGCCGACGTCCGCGCACGTCTGGCCAAGGAGCGCATGACGCTTGCCATCACCCCGGCGGCCAAGCAGATGCTCGCCGTGGGCGGTCTGGACCCGGTCTTTGGTGCCCGTCCGCTCAAGCGTCTGGTGCAGCGCGAGGTCGTGGACGCCATCGCCGCCGCTATCATCGACGGTACGGTGCGCGAGGGCGATCAGGTGACGGTTGACGTCGACAAGGACGGTGCCTTTACCGTCGTGTGCGATAACACGCCGTCTGCCACCTACGAGGTGCCCGACGCCGAGTAGATTGTTGGGCCATGCCTTAAAATCTACCTTTTGAGCCAAACGCCAAGGGCGGCGGATCCAATTGGGTCCGCCGCCCTTTTTCGTGCGACAATCGATGATGTTGAACGTGAGTACATGGCAAGGAGCTATGCAGATGAAAGACGAGAACGAGACGAACGCACCGGCGCCTGAGTCAGCGCCCGCCGCACCCAAGCCTGCGCCTAAGCCGGCACCCAAGCCGCGCGACCCCTACATCCGTGCCGAGAACGAGGACGACGACGGCTACGATCCCTACAGCGATCGCCGCCCCGAGCGCGAGCCGATGTTCGAAGCCGATCCGTGGCGCTAACTCCTGCAGGGTAGCTAATTTGGGACGGGGCTTTTTTAGCTGCCCCGGCTGGTAATGTGCCGGTTTAGTCGATTAACGGTCGGGGCAGCTAAAAAGCCCCGTCCCAAATTAGCTACCCTCGCTGCGGCCGGCTAGTCTTGGGCCTTGATGCTTGGCATCAGAATCTGGGCGAGGTAGTCGGTCTCGAGTTTGGTGGCAGCGTCGGCCTTGCCGTCTTTGCCGACCAGTACGTTCTTGATCTGGCTATAGGTATAGCGGTTGCCGGTTGTAAGCTCGACAAGATCGATGGCCGTGTCCATGGGGTAGGTCGACACGGGGTCTTGCGTGCGCCCGTTGATGGTCTGGGGCACCACATACGGATAGACGGGGCCGCTGGCGTAGACCGTGTAGCCGTTGCCAAGGCTTGCCGCACCCAAAACCGTATCGCCCTTATCGGGCGTAAAGCTCTCGCCGTCGCGCACTGCGACAAGCGTCACGATCGGTGTATTGCTGTCGCTGGCAAGATAGATGCACAGCGTATTGCCGTTTTGCCAAGTCGCGACTTTGCCGTACCACTCAACGGGAATATCGAGCTGATACAGGTTCGTTGCCTTATGCCGAGCATCGGCGTCGCGGGCCGCCTGCGCCTCGCGGGAACTCATGGCATTGACGGCGGCGTCACGGCGCGCGGTTGCCGCCTGCTGGAGCACCTTTGCGACCGCGGCAGAGCTCGCGCCGCCCTCCTCGGCGTACTTGGCCGCGGCATCGATCTGGTCGTCGGTCACCGTGTCTGCCGAAGGTACCTTAAGCTTAAAGGATGCCTGAGCGCTCAGGTCCTGCCCGTCGCTCTTTACGCTAACCTGCGCCTTGGTGGTCGGCACGGTGTAAATGGTGCCGTCGGCTGCGATGGGGGACCCAGCGATGGAGAGCGTATAGTCGCCAGGCAGCAGCTTAATACCGCGACCGTGCTCGTCAACGTAGAGCGTTTCGCTCACGGAGGAGCCGTCAGAGTCTTGCCCGCTCACCTGCACGGGAATCTTGGAGCCGGTGGAACAGTCGAGCCCTGCGGCATGTACGCCAATCTGCACCGACATCATGGTGTGGGCGTTGACGGCAGCGACGGCGGCCTGTTCTTGTTGGTATCCGTTCCAAGCGGCATAGCCCGCGCCGCCGGCAACAAGCGCGGCGGCAACGACGCCGGCAACCATCAAATTGCGTCGCTTGGGCGACATCTTGTGATGGCGAGCCTTGGCTTCGCGTGCCGAGGGAACGGACGGCAGGGGAATATCGCCCATGGCGATGGTCTCGTCGACGGCCGGCGCAGAACCCAGGCCAGGAAGCTCGCGGGTGAGCGAGTCATCGGCAGGCAAGCTGCCAAGCAGGGCGGTCTCTTCTCCCGAGGCAGATTCCGACTGGACGTCGTCCTTGCTATCGTCCTCTTCGGCTTCGGCCTCGTCAGAAGCGTCTTTGGCGTCGCTGCCTTCGTCCTCAGTGCCTTCGCGCACCTCGTCCTGCGCGTCGACGGCCAAATCGCTCAACGAGAGCTCGTCTAGCGCAATCCGGTCAAGGCTCTCCAGGGCCTCGGCACATGCTTCCGCATCCTGGGCCGCATCCTCGCGGCCACGTGTCTCATCGCTCATATATCCCCCAATGCAATATCGGCTCAACACTGTACCCAAAAATGGAGCCATATAAAGCGCATTCGAAATATAAGATCCGATTTAACCCGAGCGTATCGTTCAGCCGCATCCTCGCGGCAGCAAAAGGCCCCCGGAACGCGAACGAATCACGTTTTGGGGGCTCTGCAGTGCGTTGAGTTGCGCGGAGCCGGCTATGCCGCTTCGTGCTCAAGCGATGTTTGCGTCAGGCGCGTTACTCGGCGTGCGCGTAATCAACCTTGGCACGACGGGCAGTGGCCTTCTCCCAATCGCTGGTGCCCTCAAAGACATCCTGCTTGTAGGGGTTGCGGCCGAGCTTCTTGGCACGGTAGGCGACGTAGATGATCGCGGCGATGTTGGCGACCAGTGCGACGATCGAGACCGCGGTGGCGGCGCCGGGGTCGAGCGTGGAGTGCGTCACAAAGATGGACTCCTCCTGGAAGTAGGGGAACACCTGGGCAAACATGCACCAAATGGCCAGCGTAAAGGCGCGGTTCTGGATCCAGCCGCCCTTGTTCCAGATAAAGGCGGCGACGGTGGGCGCCAGCAGCAGCGCAAAGCCGCAGAACCAGGAGTGGGTGGGCAGGCAGTTGTAGGTGTAGCAGAAGTTCCAGATATCGTAGGCGATGATGTAGACCCAGGTCATGTCGGGCCACAGCATGTCGGTCTTGTCCTCGGAGGCGTAGACGCTCCACCAACCGGTCATGCAGAAGATGTTGATGATGCCCGCGATGCCGTTGAACACGTTGTTCCAGCCGGCCAGCTGCGTAGCACCTTCGGAGGTGACCCAGGTGGACTCGCCCAGGACAAAGAAGTGATAGGCGCTCTCAAAGTCGGACACGACGGCGATCAAGATGTTGATGGCGACGATCACAAACGGCCATGCGCGGAACCAATGCGCCTTGCCGATCTTGCCCCACTGGTACTTAATGGCAATGAAGCCCCAGCAGCCGGCCAGCGCCGCGTATACCTTGGCGTAATGGAACCAGCTGTTCTGGTATACATGGGTGGGGTTGGTGAGCGCCCACTCGGCACCCTGCGAAACGCCGACGGCGATGGCGATGCAGTAGATGGTCATGGCCAGCGGAGCCACGCCAAAGATGATGGCCGCGCCGAGCTTGGTACGGCGGCCGACCTCGTTGAGTACGATCAAGCCGATAAAGACCATCGCCCAGCCGGCCCAGTGGATAAGGGTATCGCTACCCCAAACATCGAACAGCATGCTGCTCTCCTTTCATACGCCCGCGGCCCCTCTTCCGTCGCGGGCAGTTTGGCCAAATGTCATCAGTTCCTGGGCTTGCGCTCGGAATACTTGGCGGTGTAGCCCTCGATGTGGAGTATCGAGGCGATAATCTCCTTAACCGTCTCGTCGGGCACATCGGGGTGCGTGCGGATGTACATCAACAGCCCCATGATGAGGGTGTAAAACGTCTCGTAGACATGGTCGATGCGCAGGTCATGATGGGCGACAAAGTCCACCACGGTGGTGTCGCAGATGTATTGCGCCACGCGCTGGACCACGTTGTGCAGAAAGCCGCCGTAGAGCGCGCCGCTGCTCGAGGTGAGCGTGCTCGGCAGCTCGTGGCCGCTCACAACCAGGCGCTTAAAGAGCGGGGCGACGGTGTCGAGCGCGCCCTCGATATCACCGACGATGCGGCTGGCATTCCACTGCTCGAGCTCGGAGATAAAACCGTCGATTGCCTCGTCCATGACGGCGGTGACGGCGGCGTCCATGTCGACGAAGTAGTGGTAGAACAGCGAGCGCGTGCAGCCGGCTCGCTTGGTCACGGCCGAGACGGATAGATGGGACACGCCCAGCTCGGAGCTCACGGCGCGCACGGCGGCGAGAATCTCGCGACGGCGCTCGTCACCTGTCAGGCGCTTTGCCGCGCTGTCGGGCGTGGGGACGGCGTCGGCCACAGGGGTGTTCGCTGCGTTATCGCTCATGCGCTTGCCGCCTTTCATCCGTTTGGGCCCGACCGTTCGCCTAATAGTCTTGAATAGTGTTGACGGTTCGTCAATACTATTTTTGACATAATGTCAACAATGGCGGGTGAACGGCATGGGGGCATGCCCGGCCTGCAAAAAAGAGGGGCGCTGCGGCCTCGTCGGGCTGCGGCAAGAGAAGGGACAACCATGATTCTCAACGGACCGGGAATTAGCTACACCGAGCCCGACATCGGTTCGGAGTTCGTGCCGCCGCTGCCGGAGCATCCGCGCGAGGCCATTGTCAAGCTGTGCGAGCATTGCACCAACCGTCTGCTGCATCGCGACGAGCTGCTGGGCTACGAGTACTGGTCGTTTGCCGAGGCCGCAACCGACGAGCAGGCCGAAGTGCTCTGCAAGATGAAGATGCGCCGTCCCTATACGCTGCCCGAGATGGTCAAGCTCACCGGCATGCCCGAGGCCCAGATCGAGAAGATGCTCGACGACATGAGCTACACGGGTCTGCTCGAGTACAACTGGGAAAATCCCGAGCGCGCCAAGCAGTGGGTGCTGCCCATGCTGGTACCGGGTTCCGCCGAGTTCCTCAACATGCGCGTGAACCAGCTCGAGGAGCATCCGGTCTATGCCAAGTTCTTTGAGCAGGCGTCCAAGGGGCCGCTGTCCAAAGCCACGCCGATGGTGCCGCCCGGAGGCGCCGGCATCGGCATGCACGTCATTCCGGTCGAGAAGGCTATCGATGCTTCGAGCACCTCGGTGCCGATCGAGCATATCGAGCATTGGCTCGACAAATACGAGGGCAAATATGCCGCCAGCACCTGCAGCTGCCGCGCGAGCCGTCGTGTGATGGGCGAGGGCTGTGCCGACGACCCCGCCGACTGGTGCATTGCCGTGGGCGATATGGCCGACTATGTGGTTGAGACCGACCGCGGCCATTATGTGACGCGTGAGGAGGTCTATGACATCTTGCGCCAGGCCGAGGACAACGGCTTTGTGCACCAGATCACCAATATCGACGGCGAGAACAAGATCTTCGCCATCTGCAACTGCAACGTCAACGTGTGCTACGCCCTGCGCACCTCGCAGCTGTTCAACACGCCCAACCTGTCGCGCTCGGCCTATGTCGCCAAGGTCGAGAAGGACAAGTGCGTAGCCTGCGGTCGCTGCGTTGAGGTGTGCCCGGCTGGTGCCGTCAAGCTCGGCCAGAAGCTCTGCAGCAAAAAGGCCGGCGGACAGGTGCCCGAGTATCCGCGCCAGGAGCTGCCTGATGCCACCAAGTGGGACCACACCAAGTGGTCGCCCAACTACCGCAACGACAACCGCATCGAGACACACGATTCCGGCACCGCGCCCTGCAAGACGGCCTGCCCCGCGCACATTGCCGTTCAGGGTTATCTGAAGCTCGCGGCGCAGGGCCGCTATGACGAGGCGCTAGCGCTCATCAAGCGCGAGAACCCGCTGCCCGCTATCTGCGGCCGTGTGTGCAATCGCCGCTGCGAGGATGCCTGCACCCGCGGTCGCGTGGACGAGGCCGTGGCCATCGACGAGGTCAAGAAGTTTATCGCCCAGCGCGATCTGGATGCCGCGACCCGCTATGTCCCACCTGTGGTGACCCCGACGCGCGCCGGCGGCTTCGACCAGAAGATCGCCATCATCGGTGCCGGTCCGGCCGGCCTGTCCTGCGCTTTCTACCTGGCCGAGAAGGGCTACAAGCCCGTCGTGTTCGAGAAGAATGAGCGCCCGGGCGGCATGCTCACCTATGGCATTCCCAGCTTTAAGCTGCAGAAGGATGTTATCGAGGCCGAGGTCGAGGTCATTCGCCTGATGGGCGCCGAGTTCCGCTATGGCGTGGAGGTCGGTCGCGATGTGACGCTCGACGAGCTGCGCGAGCAGGGCTTTAAGGCCTTTTATGTTGCCATTGGCTGCCAGGGCGGCCGCCTCGCCGGTATTCCGGGCGAGGATGCCGAGGACGTGACCGTGGCCGTCGACTTTTTGCGCAAGGTCAACAGTGGCAAGATCGACGCGCTGTCCGGCCGCACCATCGTGGTGGGCGGCGGCAACGTGGCTATAGACGTCGCGCGCAACGCCTGCCGTCTGGGTTCCGAGCACGTTGAGATGTTCTGCCTGGAGAGCGAGGCCCAGATGCCCGCCAGCGAGGAGGAGCGTCGCGAGGCCGTTGAGGACGGCGCCCACATCAGCTGCGGCTGGGGCCCCAAGGAGGTCCATCTGGACGAGGCCGGTCGTGTGTGCGGTATCACCTTCAAGCGCTGCACGCGTGTCTTTGACGACGAGGGCCGTTTTGCGCCCGAGTACGACGAGAACGACCTGCGTCGTGTCGACGCCGACCGCGTGGTCATGTCGATCGGTCAGTCCATCGTGTGGGGCGACCTGCTGGCTGGCTCCAAGGTGGAGCTTGGCCGCGGCCAGGGTGCCCTTGCCGATCCTCAGACCTACCAGACCGCTGAGCCCGACATCTTTGTGGGCGGCGACGTCTACACCGGTCCGAGCTTTGCCATCAACGCCATCGCTGCCGGTCACGAGGCCGCCGTGTCCATCCACCGCTTTGTGCAACCGGGCTCCACGCTCACCATCGGCCGTAACCAGCGCCGCTACATCGCGCTCGACCGCGACGATGTCGTGATCGAGAGCTATGACAACGCGAGCCGCGAGGTGGCACATGTCGACCGCGAGCGCGAGAAGGCCGCGCCGTTTAGCGAGTACGTCGAGACCTTTACCGAGGAGCAGGTGCGCGCCGAGACCGCCCGTTGTCTGGGTTGCGGTGCCTCGATCGTCGACCCCAACAAGTGCATCGGCTGCGGTCTGTGCACCACCAAGTGCGCGTTCGACGCCATCCATCTGAATCGCGACCGCCCCGAGTGCTCCACGATGGTCAAATACGAGCAAAAGCTCCCCAGCTTGGGCAAGTACGCGCTCAAGCGTGCCATCAAGATCAAATTCGGGAAGAAGTAATGAGGTGCCGCCGTTCTAACGAACGGCGGCACTGCCGACGCTGCGCGGCGCCCAGATACCCCATCTTGCCCCTCAACTGCGGCGCCGCGGGCAAAAAGCCCAGCGGACGCCTTGTTTCGGGGCAACCTGGGGCACCTGGATCGCCGCTCGCTGACGTTTGGCTGACATCGCATCAACCGTTGCTGAAAGGTTTCTACCTTGCATGAATTGGGAATCGTCTATCACATTATTCGCGATGTCGAGAACGTGGCGCGCGCCAATGGCGTGAGTCGCGTTTCGAGCGTCACGCTGCTGCTGGGCGAGGTCTCGGGCGTCGTTCCCGACTTGCTGCTCGACGCTTGGCGCTGGGCGGCAGATAAAAAGCCTATCACCGAGGGCGCGGAGCTTATCGTGGAGCCTGTCGAGGCCGTGACGCATTGCGAGGCGTGCGGCCGCGACTATGCGACGGTCGAGCACGGCAAGATCTGCCCCCATTGCGGTAGCGGCGAGACATACCTGCTGCAGGGCCAGGAGGTCATGATCAAGCAGATTGAGACCCCCGACGAGGACCCGCCAGATGCTGCTCCCGACGGCCTCTCCGACGCCCCCGATGCCGTCGACGCTGCCAACCCCCTCCACATCGTCTAGCCCCTAGTCGTTGGGGACGTTCTTGTTTGACTAGTCGTTTAAGAACGTCCCCAATGACTACTTGTAAGAACGTCCCCAATGACTACTTACGTTAGTGCATAAGTCACGCTAATAGTCAAGTTATGTCTGTTTAAACAAAATAACTGCAGTACAAGCGCATTCGCGCTTGCCTAAAATCGATATTAATGACCATCCTGCTTGTATCTGTAAAATGAATGGCTTGATAAGTGACGCCTTGGCGTGTAATCCGTCAAAAAGCAGTAACGTAATCAACTTGTAACAAACCTAGACGTTTAAACAAATTATCCAATCATTCGCATTTTTTTCTATAATTTTACAGGACGAACAGGTATACTCCTTTCATGTCGTGTAGGAAATACGTAGACAAAGAGGAGGTTATGTGATGGTAAGTATTGTTCTTGCTAGCCACGGGGACTTGGCAGCCGGAATCAAGCAGACGGGCTCGATGGTCTTTGGCGATCAGCCGTCTGTGGCCGTGGTCTCGCTCGAGCCGAGCATGGGCCCCGACGACTTCCGTGCCAAGGTCGAGGAAGCAATCGCTTCCTTCGAGGACCAGGAGCAGGTGCTCTTCCTCGTTGATCTGTGGGGCGGCACGCCGTTCAACCAGATCAGCGGTCTCATCGAGGGCCACGATTCCTGGGCTATCGTCACCGGTGTCAACCTGCCTATGCTCATCGAGGCATATTCGCAGCGCTTTGACGCAAAGAACACTGCACATGCGATCGCAAAACATCTCGTGACTGAGGCTAAGGCTGGCGTGCGCGTCAAGCCCGAGTCTCTGGAGCCCGAGGAGAAGAAGCCGGCCACGGCCGCCGCTGCTCCTGCAGGCGCCATCCCTCCGGGAACGGTCATCGGCGATGGGCACATCAAGATCGCCCACGTCCGTATCGACACCCGTCTGCTGCATGGTCAGGTGGCCACCACGTGGACCAAGCAGATCAACCCCAACCGCATCATCGTGGTTTCCGACGGCGTTGCTCACGACGAGCTCCGCAAGACCATGATCGAGCAGGCTGCCCCTCCGGGAGTCCATGCCAACGTCGTGCCCATCAAGAAGATGGCCGAGGTTGTCAAGGACACGCGCTTTGGTGACACCAAGGCCATGCTGCTCTTTGAGAACCCGCAGGATCTGCTCAAGGCTATCGAGGCCGGCGTCGACATCAAGGAAGTCAACATCGGTTCCATGGCTCACTCCAAGGGCAAGGTCGTCGTCACCAACGCCGTCGCTATGGGCGATGACGACGTTAAGACTCTCGAGGCCCTCAAGGCCAAGGGCGTCAAGTTCGAGGTCCGCAAGGTTCCTTCGGATTCCTCCGAGGATCTCGACGCCATGTTGAAGAAAGCTAAGGCCGAACTGGCCGCTCAAGCATAGTAAAGGAGGGTCCGATACATGTCTGCAATCACTATTCTGCTTGTTGCGATTGTCGCGTTGCTTGCCGGTATGGAAGGCATTCTGGATGAGTTCCAGTTCCATCAGCCGCTCGTGGCATGCACGCTTATCGGTCTCGTAACCGGTCACCTTCAGGAGGGCATCCTCCTGGGCGGTTCGCTCCAGATGATGGCCCTTGGCTGGGCTAACGTCGGCGCTGCCGTCGCGCCTGACGCCGCTCTGGCCTCGGTCGCTTCTTCGATTATCATGGTGCTCGCCCTCAACGGTGGCGCCACCGATTCGGCCAAGGCCGTTACCGCCGCCATCGCCGTCGCAGTCCCGCTGTCGGTCGCTGGTCTGTTCCTGACCATGATCTGCCGTACCCTGGCTACCGCTATCGCTCACGCCATGGACGGTTGCGCCGAGAAGGGCGACTTCTCCGGCATCGAGCGCTGGCAGTACGCCGCCATCCTCATGCAGGGCCTTCGTATCGCCATCCCGGCAGTACTTCTGTGCATCATCCCGGCCGAGGCGGTTACCAACGCGCTTAACGCTATGCCCGACTGGCTGTCCGGCGGCATGGCTGTCGGCGGCGGCATGGTCGCTTCCGTCGGTTACGCCATGGTCATCAACATGATGGCCACCAAGGAGACCTGGCCGTTCTTCATCCTCGGCTTTGTCCTTGCTGCCATCCCTCAGCTCACGCTGATCGCTCTTGGCCTCATCGGCATCTCCCTTGCCCTCATCTACCTTGGCCTCAAGGATCTGGCCAAGCAGGGTGGCGGCATGGGCGGTGGCTCCGGTGATCCGCTCGGCGACATTCTGAACGATTACGAGTAGGAGGGGAGTGATACATATGGCAGAGAACAAGATTCAGCTCACCAAGGCTGACCGCAAGAAGGTTTGCTTCCGTCATCAGTTCCTTCAGGGCTCGTGGAACTACGAGCGTATGCAGAATGGCGGCTGGTGCTTCGCAATGATCCCTGCGATCAAGAAGCTCTACACCAGCAAGGACGACCAGATTTCCGCGCTTAAGCGCCACCTGGAGTTCTATAACACCCATCCCTATGTTTCCGCCCCCGTCATTGGTGTTACCCTCGCTCTTGAGGAGGAGCGCGCCAACGGTGCACCGATCGATGACGTCGCCATTCAGGGCGTCAAGGTCGGTATGATGGGCCCGCTCGCCGGCGTCGGCGACCCCGCCTTCTGGTTCACCCTTCGCCCGATCCTGGGCGCTCTGGGCGCTTCCCTGGCCCTGTCCGGCAGCATCGCCGGTCCGCTGCTGTTCTTCTTCGCGTGGAACATCATCCGTTACGCCTTCCTGTGGTACACGCAGGAGTTTGGCTATAAGGTCGGCTCCTCCATCGCCAAGGACCTCTCCGGCGGTCTGATGGGCAAGGTCACCGAGGGTGCTTCCATCCTGGGTATGTTCATCATCGGCGCCCTGGTCGAGCGCTGGGTGTCCATCTCCTTCACCCCGGTCGTCTCCAAGGTCACGCAGTCTGCCGGCGCCTTCATTGACTGGGCTAACCTGCCTTCCGGTGCCGAGGGCATCAAGGAAGCGCTGACGATGTACAACTCCGTCGGTGCTACCGCCCTTGATCAGGTGAAGGTCACCACGCTTCAGGCTAACCTCGATCAGCTCATCCCCGGCCTTGCTGCCGTGTGCCTGACGCTGTTCGTCTGCAAGCTGCTCAAGAAGAAGGTCAGCCCGATCGTCATCATCCTGGCTCTCTTCGCCGTCGGTATCATCGGTCGCGTTTGCGGCTTCATGTAATCGCGCTTCGGCTTAAGACCGAGAGTTGCTAGGCAAGGGCTTTTGAGCCATTGAAACGGACCGCACCCGGTGGGTACACTGGATGCGGTCCGATTGTTTTATTTGGAGGGCGAGGCGCGCATGGCGCAATCTCAGAACAGCACGGTCGATCTGGCAACACCGGCAACCTGCCTGATGGGCCTTACCAGCCACGGTAACGTGATGGTGGGCAATAAGGCGTTCGAGTATTACAACGAGCGCAATCCCGAGGATTTTATTCAAATTCCGTGGGACGAGGTCGACTATATTGCCGCCGAGGTTTTGCGCGGCACTAAGAAGATCACGCGTTTTGCTATCTTTACCAAGGATAACGGCCACTTTACGTTTTCGACGCGCGACGACAAAGAGACGCTTCGTGCAGTTCGCAAGTACGTCGACGAGGATAAGCTCGTGCGTTCGCCCGACTTTATCGATGTGACGGCCAAGGGCGCCAAGAGCATCCCCTCCGTTATCAAAGGCCTTTTCCACAAAGGCAGCTAGTCGCCTGCGACGTTCTTATACGACTAGTCATTTAAGAACGTCCCCAATGACTACCTGTAGCTCTTCGCGGGATTCGCTGGGGAAATATCATCCCAGTTTGAGCGCCTATTCTGGGATGCAGTTTCCGGAACAGGCTCATTTGGGAAACCATATCCCGTTTCGAGCTCAAATTTCGGGTCGTAGTTTCCTAGAGAGGCCCCATCCGGAAAGCCCGTCCCAGAATTCGTCTGGATAGTGGGACACGCTTTCCGGAAGGCTGTTCCACCGTAACTTCGAAGAGTGGCTATGCGCTGCATGGCAGTGGCGCAAATCTGCTACACTAGTACAACATGCCTCCGTAGCTCAGGGGATAGAGCACCGCTCTCCTAAAGCGGGTGTCGACGGTTCGAATCCGCCCGGGGGCACCAGAGCAATATCGAGCCCGGTACCGCTGCGGTACCGGGCTCTTCTGGTTTAAAGGCCGGATTCGGGCCGTCGACACCCGCGTCACCGATTTCCCCGCGGGGGGAGTTTTCGAATCCGCCCGGGGGCACCAGAGCAATATCGAGCCCGGTACCACCACGGTACCGGGCTCTTCTGGTCTAAGGGCCGGATTCGGGCCGTCGACACCCGCGTCACCATCTAACAAGCCATTCTTACCCACTCTTTGCCCGCTAAAATAACGGTGGGCGAACGGTTTCGTCCGTTCTTCGATTTCTCGGCACGTTATGCAACGCCATGCGTTATGTTGTACAAGAAGTAGACAACTGGGAGGCGATCAAACTGGCTGCAAATTTTGACGTTCATGAAACCGTTGCAAGCGGTCCTGCGCTGGTTCATGCGCAGCACGGAGCGCCGAGAAATTCGATTGACCTTGCCATACTCAAGTCGAAAGATCCTATCTATTTGCAGCTTGCCGAGATTATGCGAGAGCGGATATTTACCAAGCAGTGGACCGCCGGAAGCAAGATTCCTTCGGAACACGAGCTTATGAGCGTGTTTGGGGTTGCGCGCGGTACGGTGCGCAAGGCGCTGAAATCGCTTGTCGAGGAAGGTCTGCTGGTCCAGGTGCGTGGCAGCGGAACGTATGTTGCCGAACCAGGCATTTCGCATCCGGCCGGTGTTCGCCCGCTCTCGTTTGCCGATTCGCTACGCGAGCAGGGCAAGGAGTTCGAGACGCATGTTCTCGAGCAGCGCGTGACCCCGGCAAGTGCCGAAGTGGCGGCGGAGCTGGGTATCGAGCCCGGCGTTGAGTCCATGTTTATGCGCCGCGTGCGCACGGTGGACGGCGAGCCCATCATGTGCCAAGAGAGCTGGCTGAATCTACCGGAGTGCCCGGGACTGTTGGATATCGACTACACCCAGGAATCGCTCTTCAACGCCGTTCAGCAGTGTTCAGGGCGCAAAATCAAAATCTCGCATATGCGTTACAGCGCGCGGACTGCCGGCATCGAATACGGCGAGCTACTTGGCTGCAGCGAGTCGGCCGCGCTGCTGTTGCTAGAACAAAACATCTGCCTGGAAGATGGGGTCTGCATCGAATGGACCTATACGTGGTTTAAGCCGGGGCAGCATATCGTAGGAACGGCCGAACAGGCCGACTAGCCGGTCTAAGGCAAGATGCTCCCGTGCTGCCTGTATTTACTGACTCCGCCGTTCGTGGGAAATAATCGACCGTTCAAAGAGCGCAACTCCATATCAGGTACATAAAGCTGTTCATTCTGGTATACAACTAGATGTACACAGTGAAGTGTACAACTAGTCTATTAGTTGTCCATCGCTACGGGGCTGCGAGGACAGAGAGTAGAGAGGCTTGATGCTATGGAGAAAACTCAGCTCAGGACGCCGTTTTTTGTGGTGAATCCTAAGTCGTACCTGTACGGCGAGGATATCTATGCGCTCGCAAAAAAGACCGATGAGCTGGCGGCCAAGTACGACTTTGACGTGCTGTTCACCGCGCAGCTGATCGACCTTCCGCACATCATCGAGACCTGCCCGCACCTGATTCCGTGTGCGCAGCACATGGAGAGCCTCAAGCCCGGTCGCGGCATGGGCCATGTGCTTCCCGAGGCCCTTGCTGCCGCAGGCGTCAAGGCGACGTTCCTCAACCATGCAGAGAACCCCTGTACCGTTCACGAGCTCGCTTCCACCATTGCGCGTGCCAACGAGGTGGGCATCCTTACCGTCGTGTGCGCCGACTCCGTGGAGGAGGGCGAGTGGATCGCCGGCCTGCACCCCGATGTCATGGTGTGCGAGCTGACGAGCCTTATCGGCACCGGTCAGGTCGCAGGTGAGGACTACATGCGCGAGTCGACCGAGGCCGTCAAGGCGGTTTCCCCTCAGACCAAGGTACTTCAGGCAGCTGGTATTTCCACTGGCCAGAACGTTTACGACGCCATCAAGTACGGCGCCGACGCAACGGGTGGCACCTCTGGCATCGTTGCCGCCGAGGATCCGTTTGCAACGCTTGACGAGATGTTCGAGGCACTCGATCGTGCTCGTACCGATTTTTGCAAGGAGGCGTAAAACATGGCTGTCTACAAAGAGACCCTAAAGACGGACACGCTCGCTGGCAAGCCGACGTATGTCGATATTACCGACGGCGTTGCCGCTGCCGTCGAGAACTCCGGCATCAAGGAGGGCACCGTCACGGTGATTTCCTGCCACACCACCTGCGCGGTCTTCTCCGAGGAGTTCGATCACGACTACACGCCCGCGGGCGACACGTATCTCCAGGCCGACCTGAATGCCGGCCTCGAGCGTATTTTCCCGGAGCAGCACGACTGGAATACCTACCGCTATCCCGGCCTGCGCCACTTTGAGGAGGTAGAGTCCTGGCCCAACCTGGAGGCTTGGCTGCCGGGCGGTGACCGCACCATGCTGTGGAACGGCGACGCGCACCTGCGTTCCACGCTGGTCGGCAGCAACCAGACGTTCGAGGTTGCCGAGGGCAAACTCGAGATGAACGGTCTGGCGAGCATCTACCTCGTTGATTACGACCGCACCCGCGAGCGCACGCGCAAGGTGAAGGTCGTGGTGATGGGCGATTAGCCTTCCACCATCCGGTGACGGATAAACTGGTAGCCGTGGAGCCGGAGCCAGCGAACCGCCATATATAAATTGACGGGCAGTTCTGGTTCTAGTGGGTTACTTTTAGTAATACGTTAATTCCGAAAGGAGAAAGATATGAAGAAGATTCTGTTGGCCTGTGGTTCTGGTATCTGCACTTCTACTGCCGTTCACAAGAAGGTCGAGGAGATGCTCATCTCCAAGGGCTATGCCGGACAGTTCGAGATCACCCAGTGCAAGGTTTCCGAGGCCCCTTCAAAGTCCCCCAACTTTGACTTCCTGATCGCCACGACCATGGCCCCTGCTGGTCTTCAGTGCCCCTACGTCAACGGCATTCCCTATCTTACCGGTGTTGGCACTGCCGCTGCTGAGGAGCAGATCCTGGCCCTGATGGCTGAGTAGTCCCTGCCGAAAAGGGATCACCCGGCTAAAAACTAGCGTTGTATTGGAAGGGACATACGTCCCCAGGATAACTTTGTCTATTTTGAAAGGGGATAGAACGCGATGGACGCAATTCTTGGCTTTTTCTCGTTCATTAACTCGCTGGGCGTATCTGTGGTTATGCCCATCGTCATTACGATTCTCGGCTGCGTGCTCGGTGCGGGCTTTGGTAAGAGCTTGCGCGCCGGCCTGACGGTCGGTATTGGCTTTATTGGCCTCAACCTCGTCATCAATAGCCTGCTTGGCACGACGCTCGCTCCTGCCGTTCAGGAAATGATCGAGCGCTTTGGTTTCAGTCTGTCCGTTATCGATGTCGGTTGGCCCGCTGCCGCCGCCATCGCGATGGGCTCGGTCGTCGGTACCATCATCATTCCGCTCGGTCTCATCGTTAACATCGTCATGCTCTTGACGAACACCACTCAGACCGTCGACGTTGACATCTGGGATTATTGGCACTTCGCCTTTACGGGCGCCCTCGTCGCGATTGTTACGGACAACATCGCCATGGGTGTTATCGCTGCTGTCCTGAACATGATTATCATCATGGTTCTGGGCGACTACACTGCTCCGCAGGTCGAGAAGTCTCTGGGTATGCCCGGTGTCTCCCTGCCGCATGGCTTCACTACCGCCTATGCACCGATCGCCATGCTCTTTAACTGGATTATCGATCACATCCCTGGCCTCAGGGACATCGACATCAACGTTGACGATCTTCAGCAGAAGTTCGGCATCTTCGGTGAGCCCATGATTATCGGTTCCGTTATCGGTCTCGTTATCGGCTCTCTTGCATACTGGAACGGCGCAGACATCCAGACCTCTCTGGCCAGCGTGCTCACCACCGGCGTTTCCCTCGGCGCTGTTCTGGTTCTCATCCCGAAGATGGCAGCCCTGCTCATGGAGGGCCTGATCCCCATCAGCGATTCCGCTTCCGAGTTCGTTCAGAAGCGTTTTAAGAACCGTGGCAAGATTTACATCGGTCTCGATTCTGCCGTGGGCGTCGGTCATCCGACCACCCTCACCATCGCTTATATTCTGGTTCCCCTGATGATCGTTCTGGCCGTCGTGCTGCCGGGTAACAAGGTTCTGCCCTTTGCTGACCTTGCAGTTGTGCCTTGGATGTTCGTTCTCATCACCCCGATCGTTGAGAACAACGGCTTCCGTGGCATCCTGATCGGTATCATTGTCCTCGCCGTTGGCCTGTACATCGCTACTGACCTTGCTCCGCTCATCACCACGGCTGCCAACAACGTTGGATTTGACATCGCCGGTGCTACCGGTGCTGCTGACACCATGATTTCCTCCATTTGCGACGGCGCTAACCCGCTCACTTGGGTCATCACTCGCCTGAATGGCTGGCTCGGCTACATCGGTGCCGCTATCGTCGCCGTGGTCGCTATCGGTATGGCTGTCTGGAACCGCGCTCGCATCCTCAAGGAGGCCAAGGCCATGCATGAGGTCGAGGCGTAAGTTATCCTACTAAGCTAGTTTAATGCAGGGCTGATTTAATCGGATAGGACCTGGCGTGTACGGTGTGTGTGCGCCAGGTCTTTTTGAAACGGGGCACTATGAAGACGACCTACAGCTATCTCAAACGCTATTTCTTTATCGAGGTTACTCTAACGGGGATAGTGTGCCTGGCGGCCCTCCTCGTGTGTCCCTATCTCGCCTATAAGGGTATTGTCCCCGGCATCATGATCGTCTTGATGGTTCCGGCCGCTTATCAGGTATGGAACACGTTCGTGGCAATTGCCAACCCGCAGACGGTTGAGATTGACGATGAGGCGATCGCTTTTTCTGCGTGGGGTAGGACCGACCGATATCTGTGGAATGACGTGACGTCCTTCCGCGTTAGAGAGTTCCCCTCCGCTGGAAAGATTTATATCAGAGTTAACAACAGTGGGCTTTTGAGGGGTCGTTATTGGCTCCAAACGCGTGTCATGACTGACGGTCGTGAGCTGTTCCAGAGGATTTGTGACCTGGAGTACAAGATTCATCCGGATACGCTTAAGGCGCGCGCCCGCAGGGTCAACTCCGAGTACCTGGAAGCAGAGAAAGCTTCCGATGATGAAAAACCAAAAAGCCGCCGTCATGACCGTAAGGGCAAAAAGCACTAATAAAGAAATCAATGCAGCGATTTTGCCTTTTCGATTTGGCGGGGCCGAAGGATTCGAGAACCGCGAGGTAAAGAAATGTTTGATACACAGAAGCAGGAAGTTCTGAACGCTGCTCTCAAACTCGATCGCTACGGCCTTATTGCGTTGTCGGGCGGTAACGTGAGTTGGCGAATGGACTCTGGTGAGGTTCTTGTCACGCCTTCGGGCATGATTTACGACGACATGGTCCCCGAGGACATTCTTGTTGTTGATCTCGATGGAAATATCATCGAGGGAGAGCGCAAAGCGTCTGTGGATACCGAGGCGCTGCTGTACATCTATAAGAACATGCCGCAAGTTAACGCCGTAATCCATACGCATCAGCCATATGCGACTGGTCTGGGACTTGTCATGGACGAGCTTCCCTGCAATTTGTCCACGATGGCAAATGCGACTGAAGGACCGGTTGCCGTGGCGGAATACGGTGATCCGGGCAGTCTGTCTATGGGCGTTGAGGCCGTTAAGGCGATTGGCGATCGACTTGCGGTCGTTTTGAAGCATCACGGCGTCATTGCGGTGGGTCGCGATCTTCGTCAGGCACTCTTCTCTTGCGTCTATCTCGAGGAGGCGGCAAAAACTGTTTCCGTGGCTCTGTCGACGGGGATGCCTATGGCGACCATGACTCAAGAGCAGATAGATGAGGCCGTTGCGGTATTCCACCGTTACGGGCAAAAGCCCATCGACCAAGACGCGTAAAGCTTCATTTGGCAACTCCATCTCAAATTACTAACTCGATAGGAAGGAACTACCATGCTTGTCAATCTTCGTGATATCTGTGGTATCGCCGAGCAGAACAACATGGCTATCGCGGCGTTTAACACGCCGAGCCTCGAGGCCGTCCGTGCTGCGATCGACGCCGCCGAGGCAACGGGGTATCCCGTGATCATCCAGCACGCCGAGTGCCACGACGACATTACGCCGCTCGATGTCATGGGCCCTGCAATGGTCGCGCTTGCCGAGCGTTCTACCGCGCAGGTGTGCGTACATCTCGATCATTGCGAGAACCTGTCCTACATGCGTCGCGCGCTCGAGATGGGCTTCAACGGCGCGATGTTCGATGGATCTGCGCTTCCTTACGAGCAGAATATCGCTAACTCCAGCCGCGCCGCCGCCATGTGCGCAAGCTTCGATTGCGGCCTTGAGTGCGAGCTGGGCAGCCTGGGAGCTCGTGAGGGCGATATTCTCGAGGACGGCTCCGCTGCTCCCGAGGGCGGTTCCGGTGCAACCTACACCGATCCCGACCAGGCGCTCGATTTTGTCGCCTCCACCGGCCTCGATATCCTTGCCTGCTCCTTCGGAACCGTGCACGGCCTGTATCGCGGCGAGCCCCAGCTTTCCTTTGAGGTGCTCGACCAGATTCGCAATCGCGTCGAGATTCCGCTGGTCATGCATGGCGGCTCCGGCGTATCCGATGAGGATTACCACAAGGCCATCGACGCCGGCATCCGTAAGATCAACTACTACACCTACGGCGTAAAGTATGCCGGCGAGACAGTCTGCGACCTTGTCCAGTCGCGTCGCGCCAACGACAGCAATGCCGTAGTGTACTGGCATGATATGACCACTGCTGCCTACGAGCGCCTGCTCGAGGATTTCACGCAGGTCATTCGCGTCTTTGCCAACGGCGCCGAGCCGCTCGCCTAGTAGCCCCCTGGGATCGCGGGGGCGGAAGGTCCGTCTCCGCGATCTGTTTTAATTCTTCATTGAGCTATATGTGCCCTCGTTGTTTTCAAAGGGTGCGATGTATCTGAAAGGAACGCCATGTCTGCTGTTGACACCAGTCTTTTTAAGCCGGAGCTCGTTTTCTTTGATTTTGAGGCCACTGATCGTGTGGACTTCTTTAAAAAGCTTGGCGAGGAGCTCAGCTCTCGTGGTTACGTTAAGGACTCGTGGTTCGATGCCATTATGGAGCGCGAGACCAATTACCCCACCGGTCTTGGCTGCCAGGCCATCAACGTCGCGATTCCGCACGTCGACCCCGAGCATCTCGTAAAGCCCTACATTGCCATCATCAAGCCCAAGACTCCCATTGAGTTTGAGGCTATGGGCGGTATGGGCGATCCCGTCCCCGCCGAGTTTATTGTGAACCTGGGCCTGCTTGCCCACGCCGAGGGCCAGGTGTTTATTCTCCAGGCGCTGATGGGCATCTTTATGGATGATAACTCCTGTGCCGAGATCCTGGCTCAGGATACTCCTGAGTCCATGGTCGAGACCATGGTGAAGTTCTGCGGCTAGCAATTACTGTATCACATATCTGTTGTCACCTGGGAGGCTCGCTTCGGCGGGCCTCTTTGCGTTGCTATGGAGCCTTGGTCTGTCGATAAAGAAAGCGCCCGCTTGCTGGGGGAGCAAGCGGGCGCCTGTGAGCGAATATGTTTGCGGCATCAGCCGCTGTGGGCAATGTCTCGATGACTAGTTGGTCGTGCCGGAATCGTCGCCTGAATCGGTGCCAGAGCCAGAAATCGAAACCGTCAGCGTGATCGTGCTGTCGGTGGACTGCTTGCCAGTGGGGGAGACGCCCGTCACGGTGGCGTTTTCGTTACCACTCACGGGGTTGCCGTTCTGATCGCAGAATGCGATGTTGTAGAATCCGGCGTTGTTGAGCGCGGTGACGGCGGAGGAGATACTCTTGCCGTACAGGTTGCCCGGAACGTTTGCCTTGCCGGACTTCTTGGCGATGACGACGGTAATCGTGGCGCCGGGCTTTTGCTTACCGCTGGGGTTCCAGCTAATGACGGTGCCCTCGGTGACGGAATCGTTCTCCTGGTAGGTCACATCGACGCCGAAGCCGGCCATATCGAGGGCGTTGCGTGCCTGAGCCTCGGTCATGTCGGTCAGATCGGGGACGGAGGTGGTGTCGGGTCCACTCGAGACTTTGTACGAGATGGTCGTGCCCTTCTCGACTTCCTTGCCCGCATCGGTGCCCTGTTCAAAGACTTCGCCCTTTTCGGCCTCGTTGGCTTCCTCGGTGGCATTGCCCTTAAGGCCGACGCTTGCCAGCGCTGCCTCTGCCTGGTCCTTGGTCAGACCAACGAGCTGCGGGACATCAACCTTCTCGGAGGGCTTGGGACCCTTGGAGATTACCAGATTCACCTTGGTGCCCTTGGGCTTCTTGGTGTGACCGTTAGGAGTCTGCTCGACAACCTTTCCCTCGTCGACGTCGTCGTTGTAGCTCTGGTCAATGGTTCCGACGTCAAGGCCGGCATCCTTAATCAGTTCGACGGCGGTCTCCTGGTCCTTACCCAACACATCGGGAACCGGGACCTGCTCGCCGCCAAAGAGTCCGGTGGCAAAGGCCACGATGACGCCGATTACGGCTACCGCAGCAACTACGGCGGCGATGATCTTGTTCTTGTTGGATTTGGGCTGCTCGGTGGCGTAAGAGCCGGTTGAACCCGAGACGGAGCTGCGAGCGTTATTTTGTCCGCTCACGCCCGAGACGGGGCGTACCATGGCGCGCGTCTGGTCGGATAGCTCTCGGGTCTTGGTGGCACCCAGGTCGCCAACGGCGCCGATAACGCGCGTAGGCTCCGGAACGTTGACGGCGCGACCAGACAGGTAGCTGTTGAGCACCTGACGCAGCTCGTCGGCCGTCTGGAAACGGTTAGCCGGATCTTTTTCCATGCACTTGAGGATAATGCGCTCAAGATCGGCATCGACACCGGAGTTGATCTGGCTCGGCGGCACGGGCAGCTCGTTGACCTGCTTGAGTGCGACCGAGATGGCATCGTCGCCGTCGAAAGGCACGCGGCCGGTGGCGCACTCGTACATCACGACGCCCAGCGAGTAAATGTCCGAGGTGGGGCCTAGATCCTGCCCGCGGGTCTGCTCGGGACTTACGTAGTGGGCGGTGCCCAAAACGTTGTTGTCCTGCGTAAGGTGGCTGTTCTTGGCGCGCGCGATGCCAAAGTCCATGACCTTGATGTTGCCGTCGGGCAGCACCATGATGTTCTGCGGCTTAATATCGCGGTGGATGATCTCGTGCTTGTGGGCGACCGAAAGTGCGGAGCTGATCTGCGAGCCGATCTGAGCGACCTTTTTGGGGTCAAGGGCGCCGTGGCTCTTGATGCCGCTCTTAAGGTCGGTGCCGCGCAGGTATTCCATGACGATGTAATAGGTGTCGCCGTCCTTGCCCCAATCGTAGACGCCGACGATATAGGGGGAGGAGAGGCCGGCGGCTGCCTGGGCCTCCTGCTTAAAGCGTGCGGCAAAGGTGGCGTCGCCGGCATATTGCGGCAGCATGATTTTGATAGCTACCGTGCGGTCGAGGACCTGGTCCTGTGCACGGTAGACGGTCGCCATGCCGCCTGTCCCTACCTTATCCTTGAGGAGGTATCTTCCCCCGAGGACCCTCTGTTCCATTCCTGCTCCTAACATGACTATTCGCTCAACGATGTGTGTAGTACCAAATTTGAGGCCGCTGGGGCCGTGTGGCGCATTGCCGCTAGCGTTATCGGCCGCGGCACGCCCCATGCTTGCGCATCAATCACGGGCATCACGCTCCCTGGGCGGCAAGCGCCGCGGTCAGGACGATGCCGGCGATCTTTGCCGCCTCGACATCGTGCTTGTCGTAATCCTCCAAGGCTACCGAGATGGCGACCGTGGGTGAATCGTAAGGCGCAAAACCGACGAACATCGAGTTGACTTTGGTACCGACGGTCTCGGCAGAGCCGGTCTTGCCGGCAACCTTGACGCCCGGAATCTGGGCATCGGTGCCGGTGCCGGATTGAACGACGTCGAGCATGGCCTGTTTGACCTGTTCGGCCGTGGTGGCGCTGACGGCCTGGCCCAGTGAGCGGGACTGCGTGGTCTTGACCACGGTTCCGTCTGGGGCGAGCACCTGGGCAACGAAGAACGGGTCCATGACGACGCCGCTGTTGGCGATGGCCGCCGCGATAACGGCGTTCTGCATGACGGTGGTCTGCGGACCCGGCGTGTGGTCCATGCCGACGGGCTGGCCGGCGCCGGCCCAGGCGATTTCCCACTCGGTCATGAGCGAGGGGTCGGCCATGATGGACGCCGCGGCGGTTAGGTCCTGACCGAGCTTTTGGCCATAGCCAAAGGCGTTGGCGAACTGTACGAGTGAGCTGGCGCCGACCTCGTTTGCCACCTGACCAAAGACGACGTTGGACGACACGGCAAAGGCCTGCTGCAGGCTAATCGTGCCGTAGCTCTCATTGGCGGAGTTGGTGACCGGTGCATTGCCGATATCCATGGAACCGGGCGCCTGATAAGTGCTCGAAAGGCTTGCGGTGCCGGTCTCGAGTGCCGCCGAAAGCGTGACGACCTTAAACGTGGAGCCCGGAGTATAGAGGGCGTCCATGGCGCGGTCGTACATAGAACCGTCCTCACCGCCGCCCGATTGCAGCAGGGCGTCGATGTTGGTGTTGTCGTAGGTGGGCGAGCTGGCGCATGCGAGCACCGCGCCAGTGCGCGGGTCCATGACCACGACGGCGCCCTTAAAGCCCTTGAGAGCCTGTTCGGCGGCCGTCTGGATGCGGGAGTCGATGGTGAGTTTGGCGGTGTTGCCCGGCTGGTTTTGGCCCGCGAGCGACGCGATGGCGTTGTTCCAGCTGGAGTAATCCTTGGAACCGGTGAGCGTGTCGTTCATCACGCTCTCGATGCCGGCGGTGCCGTACTGCTGGCTCACATAGCCAACCACATGGGCGGCCAGGTTGCCGTTAGGGTAGGAGCGTACGTAGGTGCCGTCCTCCTGTTGCAGCGATTCGGCCAGCGTCACGCCGTCGGACGTGATGATGGAGCCGCGCTGGATGTACTTGGAACGGGCGATGGTGTGATTGTTGGTCGGCATATCCTGGTAATCCTTGGCCTTGATGACCTGGACATAGGTGAGGTTGCCGATGAGGATGGCGAACAGGGCCGTAAAGGCAAACACCGCGCGGGTTAGGCGGTTAGCGAGCGCCACGCGGCCGAGCACGCCAGATTCGGGCGTATCGAGCAGGCGACGACGCATGCGCGAGCCGGTGGAGTGGCTGCCACGGCCGTAGGAAGACGAAGAAGCGAAGCGCGTGCCGGCATGCGCCGCGGCAGAAGCGACCTGGTCGTCAGAGATAGCGGCCATGGTGCCGGTACCGGTGAGCTCGGCTTCGCGACCGGTGGCCTCATCGCCGGCGCGCAGCAAAAGCGCGACAATGATAAAGCTCGCCAGCAGCGAGGAGCCGCCCTGGCTCATAAAGGGCAGGGTGACGCCGGTCAGCGGAATCAGGCGGGTAACGCCGCCAACGATCAAGAAGGCCTGGAAGCTAATGGCGGCCGTGAGGCCCGTGGCGCTAAATGCGGCAAGGTCGGACTTAGCGCGGGCGGCCGTGGTCAGGCCTCGCACGGCAAAGAGCATAAACAGGACGAGTACGGCGCCGCCGCCCAAAAGGCCCATTTCCTCGCCGATGGCCGAGAAAATGAAGTCGGACTCGACGACGGGGATGTTATTGGCCATGCCATTACCGATGCCAACGCCGATAAGACCGCCGTCAGCCAACGAGAAAAGGGATTGCACAATCTGGTAGCCCTGGCCCTGGGCATCCTTAAAGGGGTCGGCCCAGATCTGGAAACGTACCTGGACATGCGGCAGGAACTTGTAGGCGCCCACGGCACCCACTGCCAAAAGCGCAAGGCCGATGACGACATACGAGAAACGTCCCGTGGCGACGTAGAGCATCAGCAAGAAGATGGTGTAGAACAGCACGGCGGAGCCCAAGTCGCGCTCGAAGACAACGACCAGAAGGCATACACCCCACACAGCGAACAGCGGTAGCAGCAGGCGCAGGCGCGGGACCTTGAGGCCCAAGATCTTGCGATTGGAGATGGAGAGTAGCTCGCGGTTCTCGGCTAGGTATCCGGCCAAGAACAATACGATAAAAATCTTGGCGAACTCGCCGGGCTGGATGGTGAAGCCGGCGATGCGAATCCACAGCTTGGAGCCCGAGATGGTGGTGCCGATAAAGATGGGCAGCATCAGCAAGATGATGCCGATGATGCCAAAGGTGTACTTGTAGCGCATGACCACATCGAGATTCTTGATCATCGCGAGCGTGCCCACCATCAGTGCCACCGAGACAAACAGAATGACGAGCTGCGAGATGGCGAGGGCGGGTGCCAGACGCGTTACGAACGTGATGCCGATGCCCGAAAGCACAAAGACGATGGGCAGGATGGCCGGATCGGCACCGGGCGCCAGGATGCGCACGGCGATATGCGCCGCGGCGAAGGCGGCAAAGAGACCGATCGGCACGGCGAGCGTTTCAAACGAGATGGAAGCGCCTGCGGTGAGCACGTACATCGCATACAGCAGGATGACGGGGAACGCCGAGGCGATGAGCAAGAGCATTTCGGTGTTGCGGCGACTCATAAGCGGCACTCCCTTTCTAATTCTTATCGGAGGCTTCGGCCTCGGCGGACTGTTCGGCGGTTTTTTCGGAATTCGATTTGGAAGTCGATTCCTGGTCGGTGTTGTCGCGAATCGTTTGCGCGTCGATCACCTGGCGGGTCTGTTCCTCATCGATCTGATGACGGTACTTGGAGATAGTGTCCTGCGCGTCGTCGACACTCGTTTGCGGAATGCCTGCTTTCAGACGATTCTGCGTGTCTTCGGGTAGGTCGGATAGCTTGATGGCGGTCGTGCTCTCGAGCCAGTGCAGCTTAAGGCCGAGCGGCTTGCCGGGAATGCCCCGGTAGACCGCGACGGTGTCCTTGTAGGTGCCCAGGTAATACGAGCCGGTGACGCCCGCGTAGGCCCAGATGGCTGCCGCCAGCACAAAAGCGATGCCCAGGATGGCGGCAATGGTGACGTTGCGGCGGCGAACACGCTTCGCCTCGCGCATGACGCCGTCGTCGACCAGGTCCACAACGACTACCGTCACGTTGTCGTGGCCGCCGGCAGCGAGCGCGGCGTCCACCAGGTTGTCGACGCAAATCTGCGCCGTAGACGATTGCGTGGCGATGTTTTCGATTTCGCTATCGGGAATCATGCTCGAAAGGCCGTCCGAGCACAGGATCAGGCGGTCGCCCTCTTCGATGTGCAGGGTAAAGTGGTCGGCATACATGGCGGGGTCCGAACCCAGCGCACGTGTGATAACCGAGCGGTTGGGATGGACGCGCGCCTCGTCGGCCGTAATTTCGCCAGCGTCCACGAGCTCCTCCACATAGGAGTGGTCGCGGGTCACGCGGATGAGCGTGCCCTCGTGGAGCAGGTAGGCGCGCGAGTCGCCCACGTGGGCGATGGCGAGCATGTCGTTTTCGATATAGGCGCAGGTCGCCGTGCAGCCCATACCGGGCTTGCCCAGGCCGTTGAGTGCGGCCTCGATGACGGCGGCGTTGGCAGCTTCGACGGCTGCGGCTAGGCGCGCGGCGTCGGCAGCCTGTGGCGCCGTCTTGGCGATGGTCTCGACCGCGATGGAGGAGGCTACCTCGCCGGCGGCGTGACCACCCATGCCGTCGCACACGCAAAAGAGCGGCGACTGTACCAGGTAGGAGTCCTCGTTGTGCGGACGCACGCAGCCAACATCGGAGCGGGCGCCCCACATGAGTTGCGTGGTGGTGCCGGCATCGTAGGTCGAATCGGTCTCGATGCGCTCGTCGGTCAGCGGCTCAAAACTCATGGTCGAACCAGGGTCCTTAAGCTTGGCCTCCACGGCGGCGACATCAATCTCGGCCGTGTCGCCGGGCGAGACGGCGTTGGCCTCGTTGCTCGGGTCGTCGACTTTAGACGTGGCGGGCACTTCGGTTGTGTGGTCGGCAGGCTCTTCGTCTTGCGGGGCGACGGCTGCGGGCTCGGGTGCCGCGAAGTGCGCGGGCGCGGGCGTGCTGTGGGGCTGAGAGGCGTCCTCCGTCGCTGCGACGGGTATCTCTTCGGCCGTAGGCTGCACGGCCTCGGGCGCCGATGTGGCCGCGGGGGAGGATGCCGCCGCGGGTGCCGGTGTAGATGCGGGCTCGGGCGCTGCGGTGGGTGCTGGAACTACGGGAAACACCGGTGCCGTGGGCTCGGGGGCCAAAAACACCGCGGCGCTCTCATCGATTGCCGCGGCGACAGACTCGGCAAAGTGGGCCGGCGCAGGTGTAGTTTCCGGTGCCGAAGGTTGATCGGCAACGGCGTGCGCGCCGATGGGGGCATCGGTGGAATTATCTTCATCCTGGCCATCGGTGGGCATCGGATGGTCTTGCGTTACATGCGAAAGAGGCAGGGAGAACACGGTGTCCTCGGGCTCCACGGGCGCAGGGCCCGCCGGGGCGGCATGAGCCGGCACGGCCGCGGGGGCAGCCAGCGCCTCGGACATGGTTGCGGACTTGTTCTCCTCGTCGATCATCGACGGTTCACCTTCATGACCACGTCGCCAATCTGGACTTCGTCGCCCTCGCGCAGCGTTGCGGGCTCCACCAGCTGGCGGCCGTTAACAAGGGTGCCGTTGAGCGAGTTGAGGTCCTCGATAATAAGTGCCGGGCCCTGCAGCGAAAAACGCGCATGCGAGGCAGAGACAAACGGCTCGTTGATGCAGATGTCAGATGACGGCGAACGACCGACGATGACGGGGCCAAGCATATCCACGTGAATACCGCGAATGCCGCGCGGGCCCTTGTCCACATCGATCGTCCAGATGGCAGAGTCGCGGCGCTGGCCGCGCACGAGCCCCACGCCGGTCTTCATGACGGCGAACAAGAAGATATAAAGCAAGACGACCAGTACGATGCGGCCTGCAAAAAGGACGATATCGATGTTCATAAGCGATTAACCCCTAAATTCAAAGGTGCTCAGGCCAAACGTTAGCAGATCGCCGTTGCGCAGCGGGCAGCGCGTGATGCGGCGGTTGTTGACGAGCGTGCCGTTGGTGGAGTTGAGGTCCTCGATCGACCAGTCAGAGCCGGTAAAGGTGAGCTGGGCATGACGGCGCGACACGTTGGGGTCGCGCAGGGCGATGTCGGATACCGAGCGCTCACGACCGATGGTCACCTGCGCGGAGGTGATGTTGTGGCTCTCGCCGCTCACGACGTCGACGAGTTGGGCGAGCGGACGCTGCGGGGCGCGGGGGCTTGCCATGTTGGAGGCGATGCTGGTCGCAGCGCCAAGGCCCACGGCGGCGCCAGTGGCAGCCGCTCCGCCCATACCGGCAAGTGCGTCGCGCGAGACGGTTTGCGGCACAGGGATGGGGGCTGCGGGATCGGGGACATTGGGTGCAAAGGGGTCGGCCACAGCGAGCGGGTCGGGAGTGGCAGCGCGGGGTGTCGGCTGCTGCTGGGGCATGGCGGCCGGGTGTAGCTGCGGCGATGCAAACTGCTGCTGACCGGCGCGGGGGGCGCTTGCGGCACGGCTTGTGGCCGAGCTGTTCTGTCCCAGGCCATTTTGATAGGCGCGCTCTTCCTCGTACAGACGGCCGAGCGTGGGAGCGTCGACGTTCTCGGCAAAGACCGAGAACTTGCCGGCGCGCAGCTGAGGGTCGATCATAAAGCGAACAAGGGGCTCGCCGACAAAGACGTAGCGGCGTTTTTCGGCCTGCGCCTTCACAAACTCGCGCACCTCGCGCGAAAGCTCGGGATAGAACGGGGCAAGCATGGGATCGTCATCGGTGGCGATCAGGATGGTATAGAGCGCCGGCGCGGTGTTGACGCCGTTGATCACCAGAGTTTGATCCTCCATGTCGCGAGCAGCCTGCTTGGCAAGCTTCTTAAAGGAGAACGGGGCACGGGTGGCACCGAAGATGCCGGCCACGTGGTCCTCGAAGATGTTCAGGAAGTTCACGAAAGATCACTCTCCGTATAGGTTCTTTGGTATCCGAGCAAATACAGGCATATCCCAACGATTATAGAGGATAGGATTCCCGCAACCGCCGCCTTGGCGACGACCGTGCCCGCAAGGCTGGCAATTTCCATATGGTGTGCAAGACAAAACGATACGGCCGAGCCGATACCGGCGACGGCAATTGCGACGATGGCGGCGAGGTTTGACCCCTGCTCGGCGCGCTTGGCATGGGCATTGAGCAGCAGCGACGTTGCCGCGGCTGCTGCTGCGATCAGTGCGAAGGCGGCCCAGAGGAACGCGTCGCCCAGCGCTGCGGCGACATTGCCAAGCCCCAGCACGCCTCCCGTAGGGAGGGCAGCTGCGGCCAGGCGGGCAAAAAGCGCGCCTATACCCGTGGCGGCAGCGGCGCTTGCCGGGCCGAGCCAAAACGCCGCGAAGCCCGCGGCGGCCCCGGCGGCAAGGATGGCGTCGCCGGTTAGACAACCTAGCGCAAGCGCGCAGGTGAGTGCCGCGCTCGCGGCCGCTTCGGTGCGTCCCCAGGCAATCCACCATCCGGACATGGCGGCGGCAAAAATGACCGCGACCGGCAGCATCGACAGGATGCCCTGCGCCTGCATGGTGGCGTTGGCCATGAGCACCAAAAAGCCCACGGCCGAGATAGCCGAGCCGATCTGCGGTGCCAAGCCTGCCGCCGCGCCAATAGCGATGGCCGCGGCGACCAGCCCGGGAAGCGCCGCGACGCCCGCTGTCTGCATAAGCAAAAAGCTGAAGGTTGCACACGTTAGCGCCGAGATACCGCGCATGGTGTAATCGCGCGCGCAGCTCCAGCGCGTGCCCGCCCAACCGAGCGCGGGGTCGACTTCGATGGCGTTATCCTCGTAAGGCAGCGACTCCATATCGTCTGCCGCGTGCTCGTCGTCCGAAAGCTCGCTTACCATCTGCTCCAAGCTGCGACGGCCTTCGCGCACGCTCCCCAAGCCGGCAAGGAGTTGGTCGCAGAATACCTCGATGCTATCGGGGCGGTCTTGCGGCATAGGGGAGAGGGCGCTCATGAGCGCTGCCTCGGCTCCCGGGGGAAAGTGCGGGATCAGCTCGCTGGGGTAGGTGGCGCCGCCGATGATGCGGTCGAGCGAGTCGGCAGGCGTTGCCGCCATAAAGGGGGCTCTGCCGCACAGGCCCTCGTAGATTACGCAGGCAAGGGCAAAGACATCGGCGCGCTCGTCGACCGTGCCGGTCTCGATATCGAGCTGTTCGGGCGGCATGTAGCCGATGGTGCCGCCGCGCGATCCGCCAAAGCCGCCGGCAGATGACAGCCGCGCCATGCCAAAGTCGGTGAGCTTTACATTGCCCGAGTGGTCAATGAGCACATTGGCGGGCTTTATGTCCAGATGAAGCACGCCGTTTGCATGGGCAAAGGTGAGCGCCTGACCCAACGCGTCGGCAATGGTCGCTGCCTCGTCAAAGGTGAGCGAGTGGCCGTCCACGCGATGCAAAAACTCGGCCAGCGACATGCCGTCGACATACTCCATGACCAGGTAGGCATAGGCGGTGTCATGCGTAAAGTCGATAACCTGCACGATATTGGGATGTTGAAGCATGGCGGCGGTATGTGCCTCGCGCAGTACATCCATGATGTCGCTGGCGGGCATGCCGGAGCCGTTGATAAGAGGGATGCGCTTAATGGCCACGCGACGACGCAGGTGCGTGTCGAGGCAAATCTCGATGGAGCCAAAACCGCCGGTCGCAAGCGTCTCGAGCGGCTGGTACCGCTTGAGCAGCTCGCGAGAGCTGGTGCCCTCCAAAGGGACGTCCGGCGAGAACCGGGCGGTATGTTGCGAGAAAAGCGGCATGGCCAACCCTCGTGCGTTTAAAGTTCGTTTGCGAGCGGCGGGCGCGGGGCCGAGCCATTCGCGGTGGCATAGATGCTGCTAGTGTAGCACGCTCTGGTGCATGGGGAGGATAGCGGGATGCGAGGCTGCCTGTCTGACTTGGCCTTAGCGCTTCTTCTTGCCCTTCTTCTGCTTGCACTGCTTGCCCTTGTTGTCCTGGGGCTTGTCTGCCTTGTCTCCCTGCTTGGCCTCGGCTGCAGCCTTCTCGGCCTTCATTTTCTTCTTCTTGGTCTCAATGCGGAGCTTTTTGTTGATGCGCGCCTTAAGGAAGGAGCCAAACTGCTCGGCGTCGCCGCGAACAAAGGTGTCCTTGGGGATCGTCACGCCCTGGTCTGCGAACATGGCAACAAAGATGCGCTCGCCGTCGAGTACGTGGTCGAGCTTCTCAAACGGGAAGAACTGCGACTTGCCGCTCTTGCCCCATACCATCAAGCCGTCCTCGTTGGCGGCGACGCGGCGATAGCGGCCTCCCATGGACTTGTCGGCCTCGACGGCGTCGATAAAGTCGCGGGCGAGCGTGTGGTGCAGGTTTTTGCTCCACCAGGCCAAAAAGGCGCCGAACACGATCAGGACGACGCCAAACTTGATCCAGTTGCCGCCGGCCACCAACATGCCGATGCCGAGCAGCGCGGCAATTGCCGCGGCGACATACAGCGAGCCGCGACGCCTGGGCGAGGCGACCAAGCGGGCGAAGTCGGTGACGAGGTCGTTTTCGTACTGATACTCGTTGAGGTACAGGATGCCGTCGTCGGCTGCTGCCTGCTTCTCGAGCGCGACCTCGACCTGGTCGGCTGCTTCGGAGGGAACGAGGTTGCTCTCTGCGTCTGCCATGCTCTTTGGACTCCTATCGCGGCGGGCTCGCCGTACGGGTTATTATGAGTGCAGTATGCCGTGCGACCGCATGGCCGTCGCGGCAACAAAACTCAGTATACCCGGGGGAGCACCCATGGAATCGTTGTACCGAAAGTATCGCCCGCTCACCTTCGACTCCGTGGTGGGCCAGCAGCATATCGTCTCGACGCTCGAGCACGCCATCACCGAGGGACGCCTGTCCCACGCGTACCTGTTCTGCGGACCGCGCGGCACGGGCAAGACCACCATGGCGCGCATTCTGGCCAAGGCGCTGCTATGCCGCAATGCCGAGGCGGCGCGCGCCGAGGGCGCAAGCGGCTGCATGCCCGACGGCACTTGCGAAGAGTGCGAGCTCATCGCCGAGGGCAACCACCCCGATGTCTACGAGCTCGATGCCGCAAGCCGTACGGGCGTGGACAATGTGCGCGAGGAGATCATCAACTCCGTTAACTTTGCCCCGGTGCGTGGCAAGTACAAGATCTATATCATCGACGAGGTCCATATGCTCACGACGGCGGCGTTCAACGCGCTGCTCAAGACGCTCGAGGAGCCGCCGGCGCACGTGATCTTTGTGTTGTGCACCACCGATCCGCAAAAGATTCTGGAGACCATCCTCTCGCGCTGCCAGCGCTTCGATTTCCACCGCATCGGCAACGAGGATATCGAGCATCGCCTGTCCTACGTGTGCGAGCAGGAGGGCTTCGATTACGACGACGAGGCGCTGGCCATCGTGGCGCGCCATGCCAAGGGCGGCATGCGCGACGCGCTTTCCACGCTGGAGCAGCTGAGCGTTTTTGGCAACGGCGCCGTGCATGCGGACGATGCCCGCTCGCTTTTGGGCGAGGTTTCGGACCAGATCCTGGGCGAGTTTGCCCGTGCCATCGCCGAGCGTGATATTGCTGGACTCTATGGGCTCATTCGCGCACAGGTCGAGGAGGGCAATGACCTGCTTGAGCTGACGCGCGACCTGGTGGCGCACGTGCGCGACGTGTATGTGGCCTGCGTTGCCGGTACCCGTGGCGAGCTGTTTGAGGGCGGGGCCGAGCAGGCCGAGGCGCTTGCTGCCGAGGCCGCTGCCTTTGGCGGGCATCCGGCCGACCGTCTGGCCCGCGTGCTGACAGTGCTCGACGATGCCGCGTTGGAGATGAGGGGTGCGAGCGACGTGCGCCTGGTGCTCGAGATCGCCTGCACGCGCCTGGCACGTCCCGAGGCCGATCTGACCATTGAGGCCCTGGCCGAGCGCGTGGCACGCTTGGAGGCCATGGTCGCCAACGCCGCGGTGCCGGCGAGCGTGGCTGCTGCTAGTGCTGCGCCTGCGGCTGTCGCGGCTGCACCTGTGGCGACACAACAACCGACGCTGATCTCGGGTGCCCGAGCTGCTGCCCCTGTGGCATCTGCCGCTCCCACTGCTACGCCCGCGCGCCAGGGCGGCATGCCCTGGGATCGCGGCGCCGCCGCTCCGGCGGCCCAGCCCGCGCCGGCCCCCAAGCCCGCTGCGCCTGCGCCTCAGCCTGCCCCGGCTCCGATGCCCCAGCCCACCGCCGCTTCGGCTCCTGCACCTGCCGCTGCGCCGGCGCCTAAGCCCCAGCCCAACATTGCCGCTCAGGTCGCTGCCGCCGGCGCCGCCGAGACCCCTGCGGTCGAGAACGCCGGAGAGCTGCAGCGCAAATGGGCCGAGGTCGTCGAGCGCGTCAAGGCCCAACAACCTTCTTATGCGGCTCTCCTGTTGAACGCTCGCGCTACGGCAGACGATGGTTCTAAGCTCACGGTCTTGTTCCCTACGGCATTTGCTATCAAGATGCTCGGGCGTGCTGATACACAGGCAGTGTTTTTGCCGACAGTCAGTGCGGTCTTCGGTCGTCGCACCGTCGACTATGTCCTGGATGGGGGTGTCAGGCCGGCTCCTCAACATGAGGAGCATTCTCCATCTGCACGGGCTGCGGCATCTGCGGACCCGCAACCCGTGTCCTCGGCGCCCCCTGCATCCTTGAGCGCCAGCGCGACGCAGCCAAAAGCGGCACCGGTAGCGGCACCGATCCCGTCGGTGACTGAACCCGCCGTGTCCAAACCGGCTGCTCCGGTCCCCGCGTCCAAGCCCGCTGCCGCGCCTGCACCAAAGTCATCCGACCTGGCCAAGGCCCCTTGGCTGCGCTCCGACAACCCTGCCGGTGCTCCTGCCACGGGCAAGCTCCCGACCGAGCCCGCGCCCCGAGTGCCCGAGTGCGCGTCTGCTCCCAAGATTCAGCCGTCTGTACAGGCTGCGCCATGGGAATCCGAGCAGGTACCCTACGACGACGCCATGGTCGGCGGCTTCGCCGGCGATGCGAACGGGGAAGATCTTCCTCCGTTCGGCATGCCTGCCGCGGCGCCTGCGCCCAGCCCTGCCGCTTCGGCCGCAGCTCCCGCGGCTGCGACGTCCGCTCCTGCAAGTGACGACGCCCTCGCTGCCCCTTGGGAGTCCAACCCCGGTGCCGGCAGTCCTTTCGGTCACCAGGGCGCAGCCCCGGGCATCCCGCAGACCGAGGACGAGGCCAAAGCCCTCATGCGTAGTGTCTTTGGCCAGTCCACTATCTTCAAGCCGGTGGAGTAACTATGCGGGCGGGTATATACGCCGAGTTGTGAGACCTTGCATAATTCAACCTTGCATAGTCTTGCGCGGCGCGTCACGCTAGAGGACATGTACATCGACTGAGTTAGCGCGACCGCCTCGCTCGTTTGCCCCGCGCCGTGGTACGATTTTTGAGTTTGAAAGTCCCGCCGTGCCCGGCTGCCCTTGCAGCTTGTCGCACGACCACACGTAAAGGAGCCATCATGGCCGGTATGAACATGCAGCAGATGATGAAGCAGGCCCGCAAGATGCAGGAGCAGCTTGCCGCCGCGCAGGAGAACCTCAAGTCCCAGACCGTCGACGCTTCTGCCGGCGGCGGCATGGTCAAGGTGACCGTTAACGGCGAGATGGAGCTCGTCAACCTCACCATCGACCCCGATGCGCTCGATCCCGAGGACGTCGATATGCTGCAGGACATGATTATGGCTGCCGTCAACGAGGCCGTCCGCGGCGTCAACGAGCTCGCCAACAAGCAGATGGGCGCCATCGCCGGCGGCCTCAACATCCCGGGCATGCCGTTCTAAGACGCGCACATATATGAGTGCCAACCATAGTCTGCAAAAACTGCTCGATGAGCTGGGCCGTCTGCCGGGCATTGGCCCCAAATCGGCCCAGCGCATCGCCTACTACCTGCTCGAGGCCGACGCCGAGGAGGCGCGCCGCCTGGCCGAGGCCATTCTAGAGGTTAAGCAGGAAGTGCATTTTTGCAGCCGCTGCTTTAATTACGCCACCGCTGACGAGTGCTCCATCTGCCAAGACTCGATGCGCGACACCACCCGCATCTGCGTGGTGGGTGAGCCGCGCGATGTCCAGGCGATTGAGCGCACGGGCAGCTACCACGGCCTCTACCACGTGCTGGGCGGCGTGATCAGCCCCATGGACAAGATCGGCCCCGAGCAGCTGCACATCCGCGAGTTGCTGGCGCGCTTGGGCCACGAGGACATCCACGAGGTCATTATCGCCACCAACCCCAACATTGAGGGCGAGACCACGGCGAGCTACCTTGCCCGCACCATCAAGCCTCTGGGCGTCGAGGTGTCGCGTCTGGCGAGCGGCCTGCCCGTGGGAGGCGACCTGGAGTATGCTGACGAGCTTACGCTCGGCCGTGCTATCGAGGCCCGTCGTGCGATCTAGGCGGCGTCAGCTCCGCGGCATGTCCCGTCGGCCTGCCGCACGGGGCGCTCATAATTGGGCAGGCGTTCATGCATTTGTTGTACAACAAACCTGCTTTTCATCCGCTTATCGCGTGGATGGGTCCACTCGCACCTCGTATTTGCCCATTCGTTGCACAACCTTTTGGGTTCGCTGATACACTCAAATGTGGATATGAAAGAATGCGCCGCTTTTAAGCGGCGTGTTTTTGTTGGAGGAGAACGCATGCGGCCCGCTAGCACTCAGACAAAGCATGGCGCCGCGGTGCGCATTCGACGCCGGCTGGGCCTGGCGCCTCGGGCGTACGTGCTGCTGTCTTGCTCGCTCGTGCTGGTCATAGCCGGTGTTTCGGCTTATGGCATGACGGTGCCGTCCATGGTACAGGCGCATGCTGCGCGCGAGCTGCATATTGGGCGCAAGGCCAAAAGCGACTTGGGAACGACAACCGGATATGCGTGGGCGAGCGTGGTCTCGCATGTTGTGTTCGGTGGCGACGATGCGGACAGTCCAGAAACATCGGACAACGAGGTCACGCTGGCAAACGGCAAGACCATCGTGCTCACCAACACCAAGGTCATTACGAAGCTTTCCAACAACAGTGTGGCTTCTGTCGTCAATAAGGCCGAGCAGCAGAAGGGGCAGGACGCCCAACAGGCAGGCCAGCCCGGCGGTTCGGGTTCGTCTGGCTCCAGCTCCGATTCGTCGGGCGGCGGTTCCGGTTCGGGCTCCGCCTCTGGCGGTGGATCTTCGAGTGATGGCTCGACGGACGGCGGTGCCGGCGGCGACACGGGCTCGGGTGGTCTCTCGGCTGCCGAGGAGGAGAGTATTCACAGCTGGCTCGTGACCAAATACAACATGCTCGATGGCTATGT
This sequence comes from Collinsella sp. SGI.180, assembly GCF_050313455.1. Taxonomy (NCBI): domain Bacteria; kingdom Bacillati; phylum Actinomycetota; class Coriobacteriia; order Coriobacteriales; family Coriobacteriaceae; genus Collinsella; species Collinsella sp. SGI.180. The sequence goes on along the minus strand of NZ_JBNPLL010000012.1, from coordinate 7,124 downwards.
CGCCCGCGCCAACAGCGTGGTTTCGACCTATAACGCTACGGGCGATACCGGACCGTGCGACAGCCTGGCCAACGATATGTTTGTCATCCGTGCCGAGTTTGGCCGGCAAACGTTTTCTCCCAAGTCAAAGTGGTATCAGCAATACGCCAACCTATGGGGTTGCTACACCAATCTGTGCCAATGGGTGGGGCATTATGGCGATGACGACGTCGCGCTCAACAACTTCAATACCAAAGTGGCGGCGATCGCCCTATGACGAATAGCCTTGCTTCTGTGGCAACCCAGTCGCTCAGCCGTGATCCCATGGTGGGCCTGCGCCTGGCGCGCGTTGGAGGGTTTGAGCCCGCCATTGCGCTGGGCCCGGACGAGCTTCCCGCCTACCTGCGCCGTTTTACGATGCTGTTTGCCGATGACGCCACCATGCGCCGCGGCGGTATCGGCCGTGTGACGCGTGCCGTCAACGCGCAGGGCGAGGCCGTGGCACTCAAGCAGCTCATCTTACCAACGCGCGACGAATTTGATGACGATGTCGCCCACGAGGCGCTGGTCACCAAGTTCAAGGCGGCGTTTCGCGAGGAATATGAATGCCATCGCGCCCTTTCGGGCCTTAGAGGCTTTCCCCGCCTGTATGGATGGGGCGAGGTTGACGGCGTGCCCGCGATTGTCATGGAGTGGGTCGAGGGCGAGACGCTCGCTCGCCTGCGCTCGCGCCTTGCCGTGGACGATGCCGGGCGTCTGTCGCCGCTCCTGGCGGCGCGCCTGGGTCGCGACCTGTTCGATCTGCTCTGCCGCATGAGCTTGGTAGGCGAGGGGTTCGTCCATCGCGATATCTCGCCCGCTAATATTATGGTGCGCACGGCGCGCCTGCCGCTCGACCGACAGCTTGCCGAAGGCACCTTCGACCTGTGCTTGATCGACTTTGGCTCTTCGCTGGCGCTCGAGCCCGCCTCTGCGGTGGCCGGCACCGGCGGCAAGGCGTCGTTTACCGAGCGCTATGCCACGTTGCGCCGCGCGACGGTGGCCTACGCCCCGCCCGAGATGCTCACCGACGATATCCCCGACCTGCGCATGCTTCGCATGTCGCCGGCAATCGATGTGTATGCAGCGGCGAGTACGGTCTACGAGCTCATCGCCGGTGTCGCGCCGTACGAAGTAGCGCCGGGTGCGTCGGGTACTTCGGGCTCGCGCAAAAAGACGTGCGATATCGCCAGCCCTTATCGCCTCAAGATGGATACGCTGCCCGATTATCCCGTTGGCGCCCACGCGCCCGGCTGCGACTTGACGCAACTGCTGCGACGCGAGCCCGATGTGGCACTTGCCGCGGCCGAACAGGCTCAGCAGCTGGGACTCGATCCAAATTCCGAGGATCTGCGCGATGCGCTGGCGTTTGTCGATGCCCAGTTGTTCGACGTGGTCATGGCCTGCCTGTCCTGCCATCAGGAAGATCGTCCCGAGCCGGCTGCGGTGGAGGCGGCGCTCTCGGCATTTTGCGACCACTATGCGCAAAATGTCGCCCGCTCGCTTCGGGCCGAGCCGCTCATGCCGTGCCCGATGGAGGTATCGGGGCACACGGCCCGGCGTGCGACGATGGTTGGTGCGACGGCGGTATGCGGCGTGCTTTGGGCTGTGGTCGTGGTATCAGCTGCGCTGTTGGCGTCGGGCGCCCATGTGACGCTCGTCGTAGGACCGCTTATGTGGTCCGGGAAGCTGCCGGCCATTATCGCCGCACTGGCGTTGGCACCGCCGGGCATGGTGGGCATCGCTGCCGGCGCCATGGCACACGATCGTCGCACGGGGTTCCTGCAAGGCGTACTGGCGCTTTCTGCCTGCGAGGTTCCGGTGCTGATCGCGGTTGCATGCACCGTGTTTTCCCAGCGCGCCGTAGCGAGCGGCTTCGTTGCCGCCTTAATTGCAACCTATGCGCTCACGTGGTTTTTGCTGGCGATGGGGTTTGCCTTTGAGCTTCCCGTCGTGTCAGCGCGACGTGCGAAAATTTCCATGGCGACGCCGCTTGCCGGCGGAGCCGCGGCTGCTCGCGCCTTTGGCGGGCCGGCCGAAGTATCCGACACTATCTCTGCGACCAAGGAGGGCTAAGCCATGGCTTCTCAAGCTGAGCTCACCCCGTGCGGGGCAATGTTTGACATCTTTAAGCGCGCAGCGCACCTGAGCCATATCGAACTGTGCGGCCTGGTACTCTCGAGCCGCCCGCTCGTCGACGGCCGTAGTCCGCAGAGCCGTGCTGCCGATCGCTCTTGGGTTTCGCGCTTTATCGTGCGCGCGCCGGTCGGCACGCTGCAGGAACGTTATTTTGCCGATTACGGCACCTCGGCCGCGCGCATTATGTCGCAGCTGGCCCTGCGCCGCCGCAATCCCATGGACGCCACGGCCGTGACCAACATGGTGTGCGGCCCCGCTGGCGAGCCCATGGTGCGGGCACTCGAGGAATGCCATCAGGACACGAATCTCTATCGCAATGCGCTCGAGCGCCTGTCGCAGGCGGCTGAGCTCATGCCCGCCGAGCGCGCCGAGGCCATCCTGGTGCTGTTTGTCGCCGTGGGCTGCTCGGCAGATGTCCGCTCGTCGGTGACCTATGCCCTCGACTACGCTCATGCGACCTGTGGCGGCGCCACGTCGACGCCGCGCTCGCTGAGCACCTCGACGGTCACGGGCGAGCACGAGGCGGCGCCTGCGCACCCGTTGGGACTGCTGCGCGTGCAAAACGGCTACGTGGTGAGCGCCCCGCGCTGGATTCAGCCGAGTGAGGAGGGCGTCGAGATCGGCGCGCTGGCGACGGGGGAGGGTGATATCACCGATGTGGGCGATGACGTTTCGGCTCGCCATGCCCACGTGTGGTGCGATGACCAAAATGTCTGGTACGTCGAGGACCTGTCGTCCACCAACGGAACTGTGGTGGTAAACGGCGCGACGAACGTCTGCACCCAGGTCGAGCCCGGCCGCTCCGCTCAGCTGAACCCCGGTGACGAGCTCAGGCTCGGAGAATCCACAACCTACGCCATCCTCCTCGGCGCCCTCTGACTCATCTCCTAAATAAGTTGCGGTGAAATAGGGACTGTTTAAGGCTACGGCCGGCAAAAACAGTCCCTATTTCACCGCAACTGCCATTTGGTCCCTCGGTGACGGAAGGATTATTTTTGCCCTTGATGGTCGCTCGGGGTAAACCTTTACCGCCCGCCTATATTTGTCGAAATTACACTTGACGGCGGGGTACAATAAACCCGCATGCGGATTTCCGTTGCGGGCGCTTCCCATCATCGGGGCGTGCCCGGGAGCATCCGGCATGCGGCCTTTGCGGCGCTCGATCATGTGCAAGACGGGTAGCTGGGCCTGTGGAGCGCGTGCAGCCTCCTCGCCTCGGCATGCCTTCTCTCCACGCCATTTACCTGCTGCTGAGTCCGCCTGTCAGATGACTGGAAGCAACAGCGAAAATCCCATCACGCCAACATCCCGGTAATCGCCGGGGCCTGTATACCTATATGAGAGGAGAGGGGTATATGGCGCGTAAGTTTAAGTCTATGGACGGCAACGAGGCGGCCGCATATGTTTCGTATGCGTACACCGAGGTAGCGGGAATTTATCCCATTACGCCGTCCAGCCCGATGGCCGACCATGTCGACCAGTGGGCGGCCCAGGGTCGCAAGAACATCTTTGGCACCCCGGTCAAGGTCGTCGAGATGGAGTCCGAGGCGGGTGCAGCCGGTACCGTTCACGGTTCGCTGGGCGCCGGTGCTCTGACCACCACCTACACGGCTTCTCAGGGCCTGCTCCTGATGATCCCGAACATGTACAAGATCGCGGGCGAGCAGCTCCCGGGCGTCTTCCACGTCTCCGCGCGTTGCGTCGCTTCCCACGCCCTGAACATCTTTGGCGATCACTCCGACGTCATGGCCTGCCGCCAGACCGGTTTCGCCATGCTCGCCGAGGGCAACGTCCAGGAGGTCATGGACCTCTCGCCGGTGGCTCACCTTGCCGCCATCGAGGGTAAGACCCCGTTCCTCAACTTCTTCGACGGCTTCCGCACCAGCCACGAGATCCAGAAGGTCGCCATGTGGGACTACAAGGATCTTGCCGAGATGTGCGACATGGACGCCGTCCAGGCTTTCCGCGATCACGCGCTCAACCCTGAGCACCCGCACACCCGCGGCAGCCATGAGAACGGCGACATCTTCTTCCAGAACCGCGAGGCCTGCAATAAGGTCTACGACGAGCTCCCTGCCGTCGTCGAGGGCTACATGAAGAAGATCAACGAGAAGCTCGGCACCGATTACGGCCTGTTCAACTACTACGGCGCTCCCGATGCCGATCGCGTCGTCGTGTGCATGGGCTCCTTCTGCGACGTGCTCGAGGAAGTCATCGACTACCTCAACGCTCACGGTGAGAAGGTCGGCCTGGTCAAGGTTCGCCTGTTCCGTCCGTTCTCCATCAAGCACTTCGTGGACGTTCTCCCCGAGACCGTCAAGAAGATCGCCGTCATGGACCGCACCAAGGAGCCGGGTTCCATCGGCGAGCCGCTCTACCAGGACGTCGTCTCCGCTCTCTACGAGGCCGGCAAGACGGGTATCAAGGTCGTCGGCGGCCGTTACGGCCTGGGCAGCAAGGACACGCCTCCCGCGTCCGCGTTTGCCGTCTTCGAGGAGCTCAAGAAGGACGAGCCCAAGCGCGAGTTCACCATCGGCATTGTCGATGACGTGACCAACCTGAGCCTGCCCGAGGCCGAGGATGCGCCCAACACCGCAGCTCCCGGCACCATCGAGTGCAAGTTCTGGGGTCTGGGTGGCGACGGTACCGTCGGCGCCAACAAGAACTCGATCAAGATCATCGGCGACCACACCGACAAGTACGTTCAGGCCTACTTCCAGTACGACTCCAAGAAGACCGGCGGCGTTACCGTCTCGCACCTGCGCTTTGGTGACTCCCCGATCCGCTCGCCGTACTACGTGACCAAGGCCGACTTTGTCGCTTGCCACAACCCCAGCTACATCGTCAAGGGCTTCAAGATGGTCCGCGACGTCAAGCCTGGCGGCACCTTCCTGGTCAACTGCCAGTGGAGCGACGAGGAGTTCGCCGAGCACATGTCCGCCGTGGACAAGCGCTACATCGCGAACAACAACGTCAACGTCTACCTGATCGACGCGATCGACCTGGCCGCCAAGGTTGGCATGGGCAAGCGCACCAACACGGTGCTCCAGTCCGCCTTCTTCGCGCTGGCCAAGGTCCTGCCCGCCGAGGACGCCCTGCAGTACATGAAGGACGCGGCTACCAAGTCCTACATGAAGAAGGGCCAGGCCATCGTCGACGCCAACCACAAGGCCATCGATGCCGGCGCCACCGCCTTCCGTAAGTTCGAGGTTCCGGCCGACTGGGCTACCGCCGAGGACGCCGCTCCTGTCGAGCTTTCCGAGGAGACCAAGTCCGCTATCGCCCAGCAGGTCAAGAACCTGCTCGAGCCCATCGATCGCATGGATGGCGACAGCCTGCCCGTTTCTGCCTTTGTCGATTGTGCCGACGGTCAGTTTGAGCTGGGCGCCTCCGCATACGAGAAGCGCGGCGTCGCCGTGGTCGTTCCTCACTGGGACGAGACCAAGTGCATCCAGTGCAACCAGTGCGCCTATGTGTGCCCGCATGCCACCATCCGTCCGTTCGCGATGACCGAGGACGAGGCTGCCGCCGCGCCCGAGGCTACCCGTACGCTCGACGCCATGGGTCCCAAGGCCAAGGGCATGAAGTTCACCATGGCCGTGTCCCCGCTCGACTGCATGGGCTGCACCAACTGCGCCAAGGTCTGCCCCAAGGGCGCCCTCGAGATGGTTCCCACCGAGCAGGAGATGGATCAGCAGCCCGTTTGGGACTACATGGTCAAGAACGTCTCCGAGAAGAAGGAACTCATCGCGGCCAACGTCAAGGGCAGCCAGTTTAAGCAGCCCTACCTGGAGTTCTCCGGCTCCTGCGCCGGCTGCGCCGAGACCGCTTATGCACGTCTGGTGACCCAGGTCGCCGGCGACCGCATGTTCATCTCCAACGCCACCGGCTGCTCCTCCATTTGGGGCAACCCCGCTGCCACCGCTCCTTACTGCAAGGACAAGGACGGTCACGGCCCGGCGTGGAACAACTCCCTGTTCGAGGACAATGCTGAGCACGGTCTGGGCATGGCCATCGGTTACGAGGCCGTCCAGAATAAGCTGATCGCCGCCACCCAGGAGCTCATCGCCGCCGACGGTCCGTCCGACGAGCTCAAGGCCGCCGGTCAGGCTTGGATCGACTCCGTCAACGACGTCGAGGCCTCCAAGACTGCTGCTGCCGCCTACGTTGCCGAGCTCGAGAAGTGCGGCTGCGACGCTTCCAAGGCGATCCTCGCCGACAAGGCTTACCTCACCAAGAAGTCCTTCTGGATCTTCGGTGGCGACGGTTGGGCCTACGACATCGGCTTCGGTGGTCTGGACCACGTCCTGGCTTCTGGCCACAACGTCAACGTCTTCGTCTTCGACACCGAGGTCTACTCCAACACCGGCGGTCAGGCCTCCAAGGCTTCGAACCTGGGCCAGGTTGCTCAGTTCGCCGCTGCCGGCAAGGTGACCAAGAAGAAGTCTCTGGCCGAGATCGCTATGAGCTATGGTTACGTCTACGTGGCGCAGGTCGCCATGGGCGCCAACCCGGCTCAGACTCTCAAGGCCATCCACGAGGCCGAGGCCTATGACGGCCCGTCCCTCATCATCGGCTACAGCCCCTGCGAGATGCACTCCATCAAGAAGGGCGGCATGCAGAACTGCCAGGCCGAGATGAAGAAGGCTGTCGAGTGCGGTTACTGGAACCTCTTCCGCTTCAACCCCGAGGCTGCTGCCGGCAAGAAGTTCTCGCTCGATTCCAAGGAGCCCGCGGGCGGCTATCAGGAGTTCCTGATGAACGAGGCCCGTTACGCTTCGCTGACGCGTTCCTTCCCCGAGCGCGCCGAGGAGCTCTTCAAGGAGAACGAGCAGGCCGCTATGGACCGCTACGCTCACCTGCTGAAGCTCAAGACGGTGTACAACGAGGCCTAGGTCTCCCACCGCAGGATCTGAGGGCTAACCTTCGCGGACGTCCTCGGACATGAAAGAACCCCCGCTGCGCAC